>JAFGVO010000148.1 GCA_016937935.1 Deltaproteobacteria bacterium
CTCACAAACAGTTTCTGACATTGCAAACAGATATGAGAGGTTTTTTTATTTGAACTTCCATTACAGTTTTGAACGTGAGTTTGAAGAAGATGATTAAATGAATATTGTATCTCCTGCAGCTTTAATGTTTCTGGCTATTATGATTCGATTCCGACAGCCAATCTACAAACTTTGTCGCCACAAGTCAAAGTTCAACCAGGGATTAAAATTGGTGTATCTTTGATATTATCGCCTAAAACGGCCCCCTCCGTCCCAAAGAAAAGTGGAGGTTCAATTGGGTTGCTGATTTTTCTCATCACAGCATTTTTGCTGGTTGTTATCATTCAATGGTTTGTTGAATCGTCTTATTTTGAAAGATCAGCTGTTGCTGCAAAGGACGGCAGTAAATCTTCTTTATATCAAATTACGCCACTGCCTTATGCTAAACACGTTATCATTATTTCTCTGGACACTACCCGTGCAGACCATCTCGGTTGCTACGGAAATTCATGGATAAAGACTCCCAACCTTGATGCTCTTGCTGCTCAAGGTTACCTTTTTGAAAATCTTTATACCCCAATTCCTTCAACCCTTGCGTCTCACACCACCTTGTTTACGGGACGTCAGCCGCGTTTTCACGGGGTTCCCAATAATAGCTATTATGTTAGTGAAGATAATATTCTTCTTACGCAGATACTCAAAAAAGCGGGGTTTACCACATTGGGTTTCATTGGCGCTGCTCCACTTAGAACGAAAACCGGATTCTCCAGGGGATTCGATTTTTACGACGATGATTGGCTGATTGATCCTGCAGTTGATGTTACGCCCCGTTTACAACGTTCTGCCGCAGCAGTAACCGACTCTGTAATCGCCGAACTTGAAAAAATCAAATTACCTGAAAGACTGTTTTTGTTTGTTCACTACTACGACCCTCATTATCATTATCTTCCACGGGAGCCATGGTTCTCCGATTACAATGATGTGGATTTCAGCGGAATGCCCTATTCGTATAATTCTGTTACTCCAGCATCTCGAGAAGGTATTCTGTTCCAGAAATCTAAAGTAGGAATAGTGCGAAGGCAGTATGCATCCGAAATTTCCTACATGGATTTTCATCTGGGGCGCCTTTTCGAGTATCTTAAAAAAAAGAATATTCTTGATGATGCGGTTGTTCTTGTAACAAGTGATCATGGAGAAGAATTAGGAGAGCGTGTACGTCCCACTGGTCATGGGGCAACTGTATTTAACATTGAGTCCCATACTGTTGGCATCCTTCGTCTTCCCGATACACATGGCGGTGGTACACGTATTAATGCTGCTCTTGGTCAGGAAAGTCTCATGCCGACCCTTCTCAAATACCTCTCTTTAAAACTGCCCGAACACATTCAAGGCTCTCCATTGGAGCTTGGAGACATTAACGCTTTTGCCGGACAATATCCACTGTTTTGCGAGGCAACACGCTGGTGGAAAGGGGACGTGCCTAAGGGAATCAGTAGCTGGCCCAATATGGGAAAATTTCGCAGCATTCGTGGTGTTCGTTATAAATATATGCAATCCCCCCAACTGGGGCAGGATGCTCTGTTCGACATGCAAAATGATCCTCTCGAAAGAAAAAACCTGCTTGTCGAGCCCTCTCCTGAAGTATTGAAAATGCGCCAGCAGATGGGGACTCTTTTAAAAGAGTGGTCCACAAGGCTGGGTACAATCATTCCCCAAAAACCTTCATCAGAAGACATCAATGAACAATTGGAACAACTCGAAGCCCTTGGTTACATGAAAAAAAATTTATGACTGCAACGGATAAAGTATTGATCATTAAAGTTAGTGAAGAATCAGAACGCAAAGATATTTTGAATATTCATATGAGGGCTTTTGGTAATGAGCCGGGTGTTTTAGTTTCAAAACTGGTTGATGATTTGTTTGATGATGAAACCGCAACCCCTATTTTGTCTCTTGTTGCTGTTGATAACAATAAACTGGTCGGTCATGCTCTTTTTACTAAAGTTGAAATTACCCAATCAAAATTACCCGTTTCTGCTCAAATATTAGCTCCCCTCGCAATTCTTCCAGAGTCTCAAAACTGTGGCATAGGGCAAAAGTTGATTTACGAGGGATTAAATCGACTAAAAAAATCAGGTACTCAATTAGTATTTGTTCTTGGGCATCCATCATATTATCCCCGGTGCGGATTTGTTAAGGCTGTACAATATGGTTTAGTAACTCCGCATCCTATACCTAAGAAAAATTTTGATGGATGGATGGTGCAAGAATTAAACGGCAATGTTTTAGGAAAGATAAAAGGAAAAGTTAAATGTTCAAAAGCTCTAAATGAACCTCAACATTGGATAGAATAATATGAAAGAACTATTTTTATTGGTTTTGATTTTACTGTTCTGTCAAAGCTGTTTTAACAAACCGGTTGGTGTTTCAAGTTCTGTTGATGCAAAAAAAGAGTCATCTTCAATGTCAACAGATGATATTTCAGAGATAAAGATGCTTGAAGCTAAAGAAAAGCTGATGGCTGAAGCTGGAGGTCGTGCAACAGTTTTAATAAGTATTAATCCTTTAAAATGGAAAGAGTATATTGAGGAAGTTCTTTCATTTGCACTGCACTCAGAAAAGCTTAAGATTTTAAATGAGATGATTAATCCCGAAATGATTGATAAACAAAGTGCTCTGAAATCAGCACTTCAGCTTTTATTTTCAAAAAAAATTGAAGACTGGAATACTCCGTCAGGATGGGATGAAAGTCGTCCTATTGTGGCCGGACTAATGGAGCCTGTAGAGAATAATGTACTTGATATTTTAAATTTTCGAGATGATGAGTATAAAAAAGTTAACGTATTGGGGCATCGACTTTTGATACCGGCCACTAATGTTTCAAAATTAGCAGTTTCACTATCTGCGGTTATTGATTCCACTGGTTTAAAAAAAGTGCCCTCTGTTAAATGTGATCAGCAAAATGTTTCAGGGTGGGTTACGGACGAAAAACATATTCTCTATTCTATCATTAAAAGAGATGATTATATTCAAATAGAAATAAAATCCTCAATAGATGATTATTTTAAAGATCTAAAGCTTATTGAGAAAACACTAAAAGATGAATGTCAATTTCCTGAAAAAAAAGATTTGGTAATAACACCTTCTTATAAAGCAATGTTAAAGACTGATGGTGTAGTTTCTGTACTTGGAAGATTATGGTTATTACAGCAGCTCTCTTTGCACTTTGGTATGAACGGACTCTCATCATCATTTTTAGATGTTGATGAACACTCCAAAAGGCCGTTTGAACAATTTGGTGTACTTGCCTCAACAGGTCGATCCTTATTGCTGCAGACTAACAGGGGTACGGAATCTGATGAATTTTTAAAAGTCTTTGATATGAAAAATGATTTTAGGGAGTTATCAGTATTTAGTCTTACTCCGTTGGGAAAAGATGCTTATTCATATTTGCTGAAACATAAAAAGTATCCAAAAATGTTCCCGGAAAATATGACACCAGATGAAGCTCAACAAAAAATTAGTAATATAGGTGATGTTACGGTTTCCTGCGGAGGTACATGTTATTTTTATTTGGGATTCAGAAAAGTTATTTGGATGGCATCACTTTTAGAAGCAAATAATCCTGATTCAAAAACTAATGAGCTAATGGACTTTTCTGATTCGACATATCTTTTGGGTAATGCACTTGTTGAGAACAGTGTTATACAAAAGAGTGATCCATTATTTAAACTGCCAGATTTGGAAAACATATCATGGGAAATTCCGGCATCTATGTTGAATTCTGATTTTTCAGAGAATGATTTTTTAATATTTGAAATTCTCATGGATTCATATGAGCAACTTGAATCTGCAGCTCCGGATATGTGGACAACTATTCTGGAAAAAGCAAAAACAGAGATACTCCCAATCCTGACACGAATAAAAGAATCAGGGGAACAAAGTGTCCTCTTTTCAAAAATAGAAGCAATTTTACAAAATGACATCGAGCTGGCCGAGTCTTCAAAACAAGAATTTGAGTAAGATATTTTACTTTTTCTAATGAAATAAAAAGCATTTGCAGTGCGTTGGTTTTTATATGAAATTTTTTAATTTATCAAAAAGTGCTGTTATTGCGGGTGTTGCAGCGTGGATGACTCTTTTTTCTGTTTTTGTTTATTTTAAATTTTTCTATATTTATTCTGTTGATGAGAAGCACTCTATTTTGGCACCCGGGTTGTTTGAAACTATGATCGCTTTTTTTACAGGTGCTGTTTTTGCCTCAATTGGTTTGTCGTTGGCTCTAGTTGCCATAAAGCAAAAAATGCAGGCCGGGGTTGCTGTTGCTGCAATAATAATAAACAGCGTTTATCTGGTTCCGGTTATCCTGATACTCATCTGGCAGATTCTGCTTTTATTATTGTAAAACTGCTGCTTATTTTTTTATCTGTTTAGTTATGATTTCAATCATGGCTGCAGGATCTGTTACCGGTAATGAGCAGGAGTTTTTAACGCATACGTATGCTGTTGTTTTATTGCCTGTTGCAATTTGATCTTTTGTGTAAGGAGCTAATCGTTCAAGTTCTTTTTTGTTATTTTCGTTTTTAACAATTGTCACTTTGGGCGGGAAGTACAGGCTGTTTAGGGCATTTTTAAATTCTTTAATATCATTTTTATTTTCGCCCTCTACAAGTACAATTTCAACTGACGGTCCCGCTGCAAAGTTTTGGCCTATTAAGTAAAGGGTATGTGCATATAGGTTTTTGCCGCTTCTTTTTTTTATTGATTTACTGAGTTTTGATGCACTCTCTTCAAGCGTTGTATTACCTGTTATTCTGGCGAGTCTTATTAAATTGTACATCATCATTGAGTTTCCTGACGGTATAGCTCCATCGTAAAAATCTTTTGGTCTTGAGGGAAGATCATTTTCAATGTCGGGATTCATAAAAAATGTTCCTTCGTCTTTGTCCATAAAATCTCTTTGTACAACTTTTGTAAATTCCAATGCACTGATAAGATAATCAGTTTTCTGAGTAGTCTGGTAAAGCTCTGTCATTGCAAAAATCATAAATGCGTAATCGTCAAGCATACCTTTTATTGATGAATCGTTTTCTCGGTATCTGTGAAACAGATGATAATCTGACAACTTCATTTTTGATAAAATATCAGCAGCCGCAAGTTCTGCACCCTCACGCATCTGTTCGTCATCAAGCATTCCCGCACCAATAGCAAGGGCGCCAATCATCAGGCCGTTCCAGTCCGTAATGATTTTGTCATCAAGAAACGGTCGCACTCTTTTGTTTCGATATGAAAGGAGGCTTTTTATTGCCCTGTTAATTTCGGCTTCACTAAATGGCATACTTTTTAGAGACTTTTCGTTATCTCTTAAAGTTAGAATATTACCCCTCATGTTTGAATGGGGATCTTTAAAGTTTCCATTTTTTGTGACTCCAAATTCTGCTTTTAAATATTCTGACATATTCGAGTTGAGCAAATTATCAAATTCATCCTCCTGAAAAAGATAAAATTTTCCTTCCACGCCTTCCGAATCAGCATCTTCCGCAGAGTAAAAGGCCCCAGTTTTTGACGTTAAATTTGTGAAAACATAATTACTGATTTCAACTGCCACATCTTTATAAAAAGAGTTTTTTGTGGCTCCGTATGCTTCACTGTATGCCCACAGCAGCAGAGCCTGATCGTAGAGCATTTTTTCAAAATGGGGAACTGTCCATGTTGGTTCTGTTGAATACCTGTGAAACCCAAGACCCAGCTGATCAAATATTCCTCCACCTCGCATATTCTTAAGTGTGTTTTCCACCATCTCAAGAGCCCCGGGATTTTTGCTCCAGTTATAATAGTGAAGAAGAAATATGAGATTGTGAGGTGATGGAAATTTCATATTATCCCCAAACCCTCCGTTAACAGGATCATAAACAGATGCAAGCTGCCCGAACCCCAGTTTAAATTGTTCATTAACTTTCAAACCGTTATCAGACTGTTCCGGGTTTAGCTGATTTGTTAATGCTTTCTCCTTTTGCCTGAGAGCTTTCTCTATAGTATTGGCTTTTGTAATTAAATCCTCTTTTTGAGTTTCCCATATATCTGCCAGTTTTGGCAGCAGCTCCATCATGCCCGGTCGACCGAATCTCGCGGTTTTAGGAATGTAGGTTCCCGCCCAAAAAGGTTTTTTATCAGGTGTCATGATAATAGTCAGAGGCCACCCTCCGCTTCCTGTCATAGCCTGGCAGACATTCATGTAGTAGTTGTCAACATCAGGGCGTTCTTCCCGATCCACTTTTATGGATATAAAATTTTTATTTAATATTTCTGCAACATTTTTATCTTCAAAAGACTCATGTTCCATAACGTGGCACCAGTGACAGGTAGCGTAGCCAATTGACAGAAAAACCGGCTTATTCTCAGATGTTGCCCTTTTAAACGCCTCTTCACTCCAGGGATACCAGTTGACAGGGTTCATTGAATGCTGAAGAAGATAAGGGCTTTTTTCACCGATGAGATGATTCATGTTTTTGTAATTATTTACCACTTTATCACCTCCCGATGATCTTTTTTCCTCATACCAATCTAGTACTGTAATACCTGTTTGGGAAATGACAACTCAATGAATAAAATCAGCTTTGGAGGTATCTATTTGACAACAGTCTGTTGTGGACTTAAAATAGCAGTTGTAACTTTACAACATATATAAAATTCAAGGAGAATTTGTATGAAAAAATTAACACTTATTTTTATGGCTCTACTTTTAAGCGTAAGCGTTGCGTCCTGCAAGGATGATTCAGGAGATGGCGGTGGTACAACTGTAAATACGGGACTTCCTGAAGATAAAATTGTTTCTGATTTGACAGATGATGAAGTTTATAAAGCCTGTGTTGCCATTACTAAATTAGTAAACAGTACTGCCGATGATACAGAACTTCTGTGTAAATCTGAAGCTCTTATGACTGTGGGGATGTCATATATGGTGCTAGGTGAATTTATGACTGATGATGCAATGGTTACAACCTGTGACGAGGCTTATAAAGCATGCATGGATGCCCCTGCAACTGATGATGCAACAACTCCTGAGGAGGAGTGTGCCGGAAGTTCAACAGAGGATATTCCTGCAAATTGTAATGCCACTGTGGGCGAAATAGAAAATTGCCTGAGTGACTACAATAAACTTGCAGCTGATTCAATACCGGATCTGCCTTCATGTTCCAGTTTAACTAGTGAGAAGCTTATTGAGTTATCAGCATCATATGGGGATATGCAGACAGAACCTGAACCACCCGCATCATGTGATGTTGTTAATGAAAAATGTCCCGGCTTTCTTGAGGAGATGACAGGTGGTGGATTTTCTGACACTGATATGGGTTACGGAGATACTTCAGGCTGGGGATTTGATACATCAATGTTTGATACTGCCTGGAGTTTTGGAACTGACGATTGGGGGTTTGATACATCCGGCTGGGTTTTTGACACAGACCTGATGTACGATACAGATACTGCAACTCCTGCAATGTAGATTTTTTCTAGTTTAATAAATCAAAACAATTAATTATGTAGTGTAAATTGAGAAAGCTGACTTCTTAGAAGTTCTGCCTGGGAAGCCAGTTCTTCAGATGAGCTTGCTCCCTCTTCAGCACTTGCACTGTTTGCCTGAACAACCTGATCAATCTGTTCAAGTCCTGAGTTGATCTGTGTTATTGCATTTGCCTGGGATACAGATGTCTGGTTAATGTCAGTTACAAGTCTGCTCAAATCAGTAATTAAAGATACGATTCCTTCAAGAGAGCCGGCTGTCTGTTTTGCAATTTCTGTTCCCCTTTTAGATTTGGACACAGAACCTTCAATTAGTTCAGATGTTTCACTGGCTGCTTTTGCACTTCTGGCCGCAAGAGTTCGTACTTCTTCGGCAACTACAGCAAAACCCTTTCCATATTTTCCCGCCCTTGCAGCTTCCACAGCTGCATTAAGAGCCAGAAGGTTTGTCTGAAATGCTATGTCATCGATAACTTTAATTATTTTATTAATATCTTTTGAAGAGTTATTAATTTCATTCATGGCTTCGATCATTTCATTCATTCGCTTATTACCTGTTACCGCTGCTGATTTTGCCTCAATAGTAAGTTTATCTGCCTCAGAGATATTCCTGGAGTTCTGATGAAGCTGGTGGGAAATTTCTGTCATTGAACTGCTAATCTGCTCAAGTGCCGCTGCGGACTGAACAGCTCCACTTGAGAGAGCCTGACTGGATGCTGAAATCTCTTCACTGCCCGAAGCTACCTGTACAGTTGATGATTTGACCTTTCCTATGAGAGAACTTAAATTTTTAGTCATTTTTTGAAGTGATTTTCCAAGAAAATCTTTTTCAGATGCAATCTCAACTTCATGAGTAAGATCCCCTCCTGCAATTTTTAGAGCAAGTTTTGTTCGAAGCTCAAGATTGTTTGAAATTGAATTAACAATTGAACCAAGCTCTTCAATTTCGTTATGGGCACCGTAGATGTCGCAATCACGGCAGTCAAGTCCCTGTTTGGCTTTTGGACAGTGTTTTATGACTGCATATGAACCGCTTGTTACCCAGCAGGGGTCAGTTTTTCCAAAGCTTGGACAGGTATCAATTCCGCAGTTTTTTATACTTGAACAATTTACAGGTGTTCCCATGGGAAGTTTATAACTCGTATCTCCCTGGCCGATGCGTTCAACAACTCCTATTATTTCGTGGAGGGGCTTTAACAGTGAGTTTTTAAACAGAAGTGCAACTGATAAAATCATGGTAACTGTAATTAACATTGCAATAATCTGCGCGGCTTTAATAAAACCTAGATTATCATCTATTTTATTTATTAAAGCCGGTTGAGAACTTTCCGCTGTTGTGGACATTGAATGCAGATCATTTTTAATATGTGATGTGGCAGTAATTGTAATCGCTGTGCTGATTATGACAAACAGAATCATAACAATTGTTCCTGAAAATATTTTCAATGAAATGTTACTTTTAGAAATTTTCATAATGGCTCCATTTATAAATGTATTTATACAAGTTTATATTAAAACATGTTACATTTTTAGTCCTTGTCAAACATTGCCGGATTTTTTCATGATTTCCATAAAATGATTATTTTATTTTCTTATATTAAAGCAGTGTTAAAATCGTTATAATATTTTAACGGAATTTTTAATAACAACTGGAGGCTTTAGAATGTTTATAAATAGTTTCAGGAGTTTGCTGCTCACTCTATTTTTTCTGCTTTTTTCATGTAGTGATGATAACAAAAAAACAGATTCTGCTGATGATTCCGGTGCTCATACTGATACTGACATTTTTTTTAATACAGATTCGGGAACTCTCCCTGGAGACACTGATGATCAGTTTGGACTTTTGGGGGATACTTTCAGGTTTGGAATTAACGGAGGTCATCGAAATTTAAGCTGGGGGGATGATGTTCAGGCTGAGCTTGAGCAGAGGGCAGGGTGCAACAGCAGCCGCATAAGTCTTCCCGAGAGGCATCTTGATCAGTGGGGATATGAGATTGAAGTTAATGATATGAAAGCCTATGAATCCCTTGGTCTTACTAATCATGTGGCATTTTTAACATCTCCAATCAGAGCCCACTCAACAGCTCC
>JAFGVO010000149.1 GCA_016937935.1 Deltaproteobacteria bacterium
ATAAACAGGACGACAACAACAAGGTATTGCCCTACTTTCGTTTCATAAATGTTGCACAATTCTGGTGACTACTGTTGAACAGGTTTTAAAGTTTTACAAAGAAATCAAGGCTTGACCTCTCTCAAATCAAGACTCTTTTTTACTTTAGAAGGAAGTTTCATCTTTACCGAAACAACCCCTCTTTTTGAACTGTTTTTCCAATAGTAGGCAACATATCCGGTTAAAAGACGCTGCTTGAATGGAGCAGGTCCGCTCATGGCCATTATTTCTGTGCCAAGGGGAATTGCAAGTACAGTACTCTCTTTTTTATCTGTTCCTCTAACTGGTGAAAGTGAAAATGAAATTTCAGTATTTTTTTTCTTGCCTGAAAAGGTTAAAGAATTTCTCATTGAAACCGAAGACTCAGCAGGAGCATTTGCAGGTGAACTTTGAGAAAGTGCCGCCTGCACAGATATAACTGCGCTTAAATTCTTAACGCTGATCTCATCAATATTCTTACTGTGGCAAAACAGAGGTTCTCCCTCTCCATCCCCCAGGGGATCAAAATTAAAACTCATTCTGTTTAACCACATTGAACTAGACGATTTAGCCTGTTTTATTGTTCTTACAAAGTTAGCCCCAACCTCAATAACAGTTACAGCGTATTCAGTTGTTACCACACCTCCATTTTTTGAGGCTTTTAAGTTCTCCCTATATTCGCCACTGCATAAAGATGCATCAATAAGTGCAATGCCATATGATGGTCTTGGAGCCCAGGGTTCTTCACTTTTTTCAGATTCACCGGATTGTCTGTTTAGACCATCATGCCACATAGATGGAATCTCATCACTTAAAAGAGTAATACACCCTCCAGCCGCGCATAAATATCCCCCTTTACAATCACCATCACCCAGACAGCCGTCTCCTGTTTTATGCTTAGTGGTTCTGATAGAAAAATAGAGTATTACCCCGGCAGCAAGAAGAAAGACTACCATAGCTATAAACCAGGGACCGAGAGGTTCACTTTTTTTTCTGACACTTCTCTTATGCATAAGCCCCCCTTTTTAAACGTTCTCAGTTTATGGGTCTTGCCTGTACTTCAATTTGTACATCCAGAAGTTCTCCGGATCTCATTATTTTCAAATCCACACTGTTTCCAATTCCGGCAGTAGTGGTCATCCAGGCAAGCATACTTGAAGTAGATACATTCTTATCATTAAACTTTATAATAATATCACCAGGTCTCAAACCTGCTTTATGAGCCGGTCCCGATTTATAAATTTCAGTTATCAGAACTCCATTTGGAGCACCGGTAACAGATGCAATTTTTTTATCCATGTCTCTTATGCCAACCCCCAGCCAGGCAGGAACAATTCTTCCCGATTTCTTAAGCTGGGGAACAATAACTTTCAACATTTCAGCGGGGACTGCAAAACCTATCCCCTGGCCTTCAGCGGTTATTGCAGTATTCATACCTACAACTTCACCATTAACATTAACAAGGGGACCGCCAGAGTTTCCCGGATTAATAGATGCATCAGTCTGAATAAAATTCTGATAACCGTGCTCAGCCTCACCTAAATCACTCCAGCTTCTCCCTTTTGCGCTCACTATCCCCGCTGTTACAGTCTGAGAGAGGCCAAATGGATTTCCAATTGCCAATACCCACTCTCCAACCTCCAGAAGGTCAGAACTGCCTAAATATACCGGTTGTAATTTATCTGCTTCAATATGCAACAGAGCAACATCGGTTGTAGGCTCAATACCAACAGGAGTCGCTGAAACCTCTCTCTTGTCCGAAAGCTGAACAAGAATCTTCTGAGCTCCTTTTATAACGTGATAATTTGTTAAAATATATCCCTGTGTATCAATTATAAAACCCGATCCTAAAGATCTCTGAATTCGATCCCTGTGGGGAGTTCCAAAAAGATCCTCAAACATTGAAAAATTATTTCTATCACCATCCTGAATAAGTGTTGCGGTAAAAATATTAACAACAGAAGGTTTAACCTTCCTTGCAATTTCAACAAAAGATCCGGGAACATTGGGATATATAATTTTTATTGGAGATGAGGTCTGTTCTGAATCATCATTCTGACTCAAATTTCTATTTTCATCACTATTTTTAACAGGTCTGCATGCAAAAACTGCAAGCGAGGCGAATAATAAAATTATTGTTTTTAACAACCGCATGCAGCAAGAAGATTATTATATTTCAATTGAAGATCGCCAATAAGCTGTTCTAAAAGTAAATCCTCTTCCGCATTCAAATTTCCTGCAGTTTTATCACGTAGAAGAGAGAGAATATCAATGGTTTGTTTAGCCATGGGAAGATTGGTGCAGGCAGCTCCATGCTCCGGATAAGTTGCAATACCCATATGATAAACAGCAGATGAACTTAAAGATAAAATAAATGTATTAAAGTCTATAGGAATTTCCGAGTTAACTTTAGAACCATTTTTAATGTCTTTATTATTTTTGCTCATAAATGCAGTTTACTCTTTATAAAAGGGAAAATATCAAGATTAAATAATTCTTAATCTTCCAGATCATCATCCTTTTCATCACCATCCATAACAATTTCTTCAAATTCACCTTCGAGATCAGGAAGCGAATTTAAATAATCATTAACTTCATTTTGAGAAAGACTACCTTTTACAAGGTTGCGCTGTAGAACTCTTTTATCAAGCATTTTAGCTTTATTTATCATAACTTAAACTCCAAAATATAAATTTGTTAGACTCATTCTTTTATTAAATACTGAATATTAAGTAATCAGCAACCAAACAAGCAGATATCTATGTTTAAAATGACAATACGTCAAGAAAAACCCTGTAATTAAGATAAAAATAGCTATTCCTGAAGATCAATTACTCCAAAAGAGATTTCCAGTACTCTTTTAAGTGCTCATTTTCAGTCTGATCTATAATATCTCCAAATGTAGCTCTTTGCTCAGGCTTAAATCTGGCAATACAACCAAGAAATGCCGGATTCAAAATGTACTCGGAATCTTTTAAAAGATCTTCGAGCAGTTCAACAAGATCATCAGTTAATTTTTCAGCACCAAGTGATAACGCATTTTCACAAAGAAGTTCTGCTGCATGTCCCTTTACCAGTACACTTGAGTCAGAGGCTGCTTTTTCCATAATTTCCAGCTCTTCTTTATTAAATGGGGCAGTTAACAATATCAGTGACCAGTCTCTAATTTCAGGAGATTCATCCTGTAATAATTTTTTATCAAATATTTGAATATTGCCCGAAATCTCCATAAGCATTTTTAAAGACTGGATTGAGTTGATTCTAATATCCATATCAAGATAAACATTTTTAACATTTTTTAAAATCAGTTCTATCAGCTGCTTTACTTCACCATCAACAACTATTGAATCAGACTTATATATTTTAATTCCATTTTCAATACCTCTAATCAAAGAATTTGAAGCTGTAGAAGCAACTCTTCTTTGAGGGGCGGCTGATAAAACAGCAAGATATGGAAGATATGGCCAGGGATTTTTTTTATAACGGGCCATATCAATTGCAGTCCATTGAAACTGAGAAACCGGGCTATACATCGCTTTTATCAGATCTTCATGGGAAATTTTCTGGGCAAATCGATACATTGCATCTTCATCAGCACCATTTGAAAGGGTTTCAAGAATCTGAACACCCTTTGGGGATATTGTTCTGTCTCCATCAAGAGAAAAAACATCTTTATCCTCAGCAGCCAGATTAAATGCCAGCAAAAATAAAACAAAAACTGTGATCTTTTTCAAATTCATCAAAACCCAATTATCAAAAAATAAGATTAAAAGCCATAACCTATTTTTTAGAACAGTTATATTTTTTTGTAACTATTCAACGGTAGTCCCCCGGAGAACAATCAATTATTACAATTTTGGTTCAGTTTTAATCATTGAAACATCACAGCGTTTTGATGAGATCCATACAGAATATGGTCATTTCATATCAAGTTTACAATAACCCGTTTCGATGTGGATTCGTAATTGTTTAAAAAGATACTGAAGAGATAACCGTCATATCTCTAATTTGCCGGGGAAACGGAGAGCATTGAGTATTTTATTGTACTATATCCATTTTAGGGAATGATACTAAGTTTTATGTCTCCACTAAACTGTATTACCGCTCACAGACTTCCTCTCTAATTTCTTCTTTGGACAGGCACTCTCCATATAAACAGACTGAGTATTGTAATTCACCAGTGTTAATATTTTCTTTGTAATCCCATGTTGCACAATCATTAAAAATGCCATCTAAAAAGTAGTAAGATCCATTTATACTGTTCCAGTAGTATTGCGAGTCTGGACAATCCAGAGAATAATTGGGACATTTAGTAGCATCACAGTATTGATATAATGGCGCAATAATAAAAAAACCGATAGAATCACAAGCATCCTTTAATGATGATGTTTCAATTAAAAATTCAAAATCCTGTTGGAGATATTCCCCCTGTTCTGTACATTGATCAGCATCACCCGCAAAACATGAAAAATATTTTTGAGTTTCCTGATCTGCACTTCCACAATATTGGACAACAATATCTTCAATATTTTCACATTCTGAAAATGGTTGATCAATATTACGACAACTGTTTAAACAGAATATACCAAGTAATAGAATGCTTGCAGGTAAAAATCGCAAATTTAAAATATCCTTTTATTTAATTTTTG
>JAFGVO010000150.1 GCA_016937935.1 Deltaproteobacteria bacterium
TCAGGCAGACATAAAAGCAAAATCTGTACCAGTTAGAAAAGTCTAAAGCACAATAAACATGAAACAATCTAATATACTGTAATTATTTAATTTTACCCACATACACGTGAGCCTCCGTCCTGGTTCGGTTGAACTTTGAGGCTAAAAAAGTGGCATAACTGGCACGATTGACAGGGCTGTGCCGGTTAATTGTGCCAGTTAAAACAAGACTGACTGGCCTCCGTCCGGAAACTGTTTTAATTTTGACTATTGACCTTGCAAGGCTTTATGTTTCAATATATTTTAAATATGAATTTTTTTTTGTGAGGTGAACAATGGTTGAAAATAGAGAATTTTCCAGAGTATCTTTTGAGTATTCAGTAGAGATTTATTCTGATGAAAACAATAAAATTTCTGAAGGTATTATTAAAAATATCAGTATGAGCGGTATGCTTGCAGCCTTAACCCCTCTTCCAGATGTAAATGCTCAGATTTTTATCTCTATTGTGCTACATGATAAAAAAACACCTTCTCCAATTAGTATTCGCATAAAAGGAGAGGTGTTAAGAACCGGTAAAACTCATGCTGCTATACGTTTTGATCTTTCAGATATAACTCTTGATTCACTTACTCATCTTAAAAATGTTGTCAGTTATAATCTGGGAGACAGTGATATTGTGATGGATGAAATTCTAAACAGCAGTAAAATAGCCATATCCTGATTTTAAATCTGCCAGGAATATCTATCTTTTTAATCCTAAAATATCGTTGATAACTTTAATTATCTCTGAACCGTTTACAGGTTTTGTCAGATATGCACTTATTCCGAGCTGTCTGATTTTTGATATGTCTTCGCTATCATTTTCAGTAGAAATTATTACCACCGGAAGCTCACTGTTATTTTTATCACTTCTTATATGTTTAACAAGTTTGATTCCGTCCATTACAGGCATATTAATATCTGCAAATACCAGATCATATTTTTTCTCGGCAAGTTTTTTCATTGCCACCAGGCCATCATCGGCTTCATCAATTTCAATTTCAACAAATCTGGAGAGAGAGACACGCATAAGCTCTCTCATGAGTGTGGAATCTTCAACAATAAGTAGTTTAAAAGGGGCCATTTTATTCAATATTCCTGTTTGTAAGTTAGATTTTATATTTTGATATTTAATTTGGAAAACCGATTTCCCACATGAGACTTAGCATAAGGCGTAAATCAAGAGTGTGTGAACCTATTACAGAAAACCCTGCAGCCCGCTCTTTTACTCTGTCACTGTAGGCTTTAGGCTGAGTCAGGTTGTAGGCGGTTTTTAAATCCAGCCCGAACACCCAGTCTCCAAATTTTACCCCCCAGCCAAGATCAAAAGCTATGAGAACATCTTTTTGCTTGAAAACTTTATTATTAGTCAACCCTGAAAGAATATTTGATTCGATGTTTATATCTGTACCGTTTAAACCAATTGCAAATTCAGGCCCCAGACCAAATTTAATCCGGTGCTGATTTTTAAGTATAATACCCTCAACTAAAAGAGGCAGTCTCGCTACACTGTAATAATTTATAAATTTATTTCCGTCAGTGCCATCAACTGTCATTGTGGTCCATGTTCGATTACGTTCGTTCCAGATACCAAAAAGCAGCCCCAGATGACCTTTCAACCATCGCATCTCAAGATATGCACCGCCGCCGCCGCCCATTCCTCGGGCACCGTCTCCAAAGGGATCAACATTATTATCACCTAAGTCTTGAGGATTAGACGGCTTGAATAGAATATTAGCACCACCACCTGCCCAGACACCAAGTCCAAGCCAGAAGGGTTTATTGCTGTTTTCATATTGATGAGTCTCTTCTGAAAGATAACCGTCATCATCACTCTTTGAGACTGAGTCATTTGAAGATGATTCATCAGAAGATGTGCCACCGGCTTCGACTTTTACAGAGGCCGAAAACTCACCCGCAAAAGACTCTACTGGAAAATAAAGAATTACCGCCAGTGTAAAAATCAGCAATTTTGTCAGTTTACTTTTTGTCATAATTAATTCTTTCGTTATGGAAAATGATTAATTTAACGCAATAATAACAGGATAAGTTAAAAATTAAAAAAAAGATGCCAATAAAAATAATATCCATAGAACGGCGCTGTTTTTTGAAAGAATTTTTATCTGCTAAGCGTTAAAAAAGTTATGAACTTTATTCAATAACTTGTGAAAAGTAACGGAAATTTGCTAGTAGTGTTTAACAGATGTGCCTCTTTAAAAAGGAAATGTATGAAAAATATTAAAAATATAGCAGTTATAATGTCCATATTGTCATGTTGGATCATCCTGTTACCGGGGTGTTCTTCAAACAGTGATAAAAATAAAACTATAAATGAGGATTCAGTAAAAAAAGAAGCTGAAAAAAAGCTTGAAAAAAGCAAAAAAGATGAACCTGTTGATCCTGAAGAGCTCCCTCCTCCTCCTCCTGAAGGAAGAGAGCTTATTGCATTTGATAACGGTAAACAGATAAAGATGTTTGAAAGCCAGGCCCATGATAAAGGTTACACAGTTATTGATTTGAGCAACTACTGGGTTCCTTTTATGTTTTCTGAAAAAACAACCGAGGATGATGAACGCAAGACCAATGAATACAGAAAGATCTATCGCAAACTTGAAAACGACTGGCCATATGATTCTCCTTCTGTAATGGCTGCAAAAAAAATCAGAGAAGCTCAGCATAAAAGGATTTTAAATGGCAAAATTGCAAAGCTTCGGGAAGAGGGTGTGAGTGAAGAGGATATAAAAGAGCGTCTCAATCTGACTGATGACAGTGACGAGGTAGGTGATGTTGAGACCGAAGTTGAGCCAAATGATTCCGGAGATGATGCTGTTGAAAAAGAGATGGATCCCGACTATAGCGGTGCAGGAGAAGCCAACCACTACCTTGAGGTTTATGGAATTCCACCATCATTGTCGGTATTAAAAAAGAGAGCAGAGGATGAACTGGATAAACCCTGTTTTAATGAAATAAATTATGACATAATAAAGAATTTTGACGGATTTATTGCCTACAGATCAAATGAACAGGCTAAAGCGGATGCAAGAAGAGGTAGAAATTTTGTTAAGAAAATGCATAAGGAGATGGAGCGTCTTGGAGTTACGGATTCCCTGAAACTTATTGAGAATAAGGATAATAAACTTTCTAAAAAATTAATTGAAGTTGCTCTTGGTTATGAAGCTCTGGTTGAGGCACAGAAACAGCTTGTCTGCGAAGGACTTTATGAAGGTACAACTGGTAAAAGTTATTATACCGGAGGTCTCGACTGGAAAACACATGAGGCTCTGGCACTGTTTGAGAAAAAAAATCGCATATTCGGCTGGGGTTATTTTGGAAAAGAGACAGTTGAAGCCCTTGGCAAAACACCCCAGGCAAGAATGTACGATTCATTTTTAAGGGTTCTCGCAGAACGTATTGTTGATGCCGCGCAAATTATTGAAGACGGCAGCGCTGAGGACGAAAAGGGAGAAAAGGCCACATATATTAATGAAAAAGGAGAAAAGGTTCCTGTACCTAATCTTGTAGCCCAATACTCTGCTATTGTTTTAAAAGAGATGAACCTTACGACCCCTGACAAGGTTGTTAATTTTTTAAAATCATTTGATGATAAAAAACTTGATACGCTTTTTATTGGCATAAAACTTCCCGGGAGACCTCCTTATTACTCGCCAGACATGAAGCTTCATGCAGTCATAAACAGAGGTGATGTCTGGTATGAGTATCCCTATACAAAAGAATTTGCTAAAAAGGGGCAGCCAAGAAAACAGATGCCCATGACAACTCTTTATACAACCTGGAACGGGCAGGATATTCCAATTGTTAAAATGAATACGACTATTGGTTCCTGGCGTACAGAGATGGCGCCCGATGGCAACGAATATTTTAAATATAAAAATTCTGATGTAGGTCCAAGGGTCTGGAGAAAGATCATTGCAGGACCTGTATGGATGCCGCCGGACGGAACTCCAGGTAGTGATTTAATAAAAAAGATTTCATATAAACATAATACATATGAGGTTCCAAATTACACAGAGTTTGGCCCTGGTTACGCTTCAGCATATGGACTGGTGGCCGCGTTTCATGAGAGGCAGGTTGAAAACAAGGATGGGACTTTCAGATATCTTGATAATGGAATAAGAAGTCATGGTTCTGTGGATTACAACTCAATTTTAAGAAGATACTCACACGGCTGCCACCGACTGTATAACCACCTTGCTATTAGAATATTTGATTTTGTTCTCCGCCATAAACCTTTTAGCAGAGTAGGTCAGATCCCCGCCGGATATGGACGAACAGTTGAAAACGAAGAAGGTGACACTTTTAATATCAGTCTTGAAACCAGAGGATACCAGTATGAACTTTTAGAGCCGGTACCAATTATGGTTGAAACGGGAAATATAAAAGGCAGACAAAAAACTCCCATTGAAGGTTTTATGCCAAAGCCTGATGAAGAGTATGATACCAGTGCCCAGTTTCTTCCTGAAGAATTTAAATTTCTCCAGTTGCCATCTGATAGTGACTCAGGGGGTGATACAGATTCGGGAAAAGATACTGACAGTGTTGCAAAGGTTAAAGCTGACCCCCCTAAAGAAAAAATTAGTGATTCTGACAAAAAAACAGATGTCACAGAGAAGTAAACATAGTAATATTAAGATTGATTTTTTATCGGGTATTGCAAAAAATACTCCACTGTTTATAAAGCAAAGAATTATTTGATATGGCCATTGAGCTTGTAATTAAAGACACGAGAAATGAGGCCAGGGATTTCTCAAGAACATTTATTGAAAATCGCATTGTAATCGGGCGTTCGAGGACATGCCATATCTGTCTACCCGACTTGGCGGTATCTTCAATTCACATGCATATATATTTAGACGGCAACAATTACAAGGTAATGGATCTTGGCAGTTTAAACGGTACTCTTGTTGGCAAAAAGAAGCTCATAGCCCACAGGCCAAGAAGCCTTTTTAACGATGATATTATTACAATATCAAATTATATAATAAAATTTAAACTTGGAGTAAAAGCCAGTGCCTTTCAGGACAGGAATATTGCACAGGTTCAGGCAAAGGAGATGCTTGAAGCTGTTTTTACTGATAATGATTTAGTTGCACCCTCGCTGGTTGTTACAAAGGGTCCGGGGCTTGCAAAAAGGTTTTCATTGACAAGACTGGACAGAAATCTTGTGATAGGCAAAGGTCGCCACAATGATCTTGACATTGATGACAGGGATATATCCAGAAAACATGCAGAAATAATTTTCGAAAATGATAGAATCATTGTTAAAGATTTAAACAGTAGAAAAGGTATTTTTGAAAATGGGCAAAGAGTTGAAACTGTCATTTTGACTCCCGGTAAAAGTTTTCAGATAGGCAATACTGAACTGACTCTGGAAAATCCAATTGAGCCTGCTCTTTTGGCGATACAAAGAGCTCCTGAAGAGGAAACATCTTCGTTTTCGCCCCCTGATCACGTATTAAAATTATTAAATGTAAAAGATGAAAATCTTTTCTCTGAAAATAAAATTGAGCGCATTATAAATGCAGATACAGATGATGAACAAATAAAAACTGAACATAAAGATCATGTTGAAAATCTTGAAGTTTTTGAAGGTGATCCTCTTCAGGCAAAAGAGTCTTCGGAATATATTAGAACAGTTGAAATACCCATTAGCGAATATTATGGAAAAAAGAGTGATACCGGTCTCATAATTGCCGGGATTATTCTTCTTACTTTAAGTGTGGTCGGCCTTGCATGGATGCTGACTTAAACAGGAAAATATTAAAATGAACAACTATGATCCAGCAATGCTTTCAGATATTACAGGAATTATAATTTGTCTTATTATGAGTGCCTTTTTTTCCGGCTCTGAAACAACTCTTACAAGTATTACAACTTCGAGAGCTAAAATGCTTTTGAGACAATCTTCTGATAAATGGGCAATTCTCAATCTTTGGCTCGATGGCAAAAAGAGAATTCTTGCAACTCTTCTTCTTGGTAATAATCTTGTCAATATCTTGAGTTCAATTCTTGCTTACAGAGTTGCATCAAGACTGATTCCCAACTGGGCAGAAGCCATATCTGTATTCGGCCTTACACTTGTAATACTTATTTTCTCAGAGATAACTCCAAAGAGCTTTGCAATTCATCATTACGAAAAAATGGCAATACCTGTCCTGAGAATTGTCTGGGTACTCGATAAATTATTATATCCGTTATCCCTTCCTCTATCAAAACTTCCTCTGCTGCTCTCTCCCGGGATGGAAAATTTTCATGATGATCCTGTTCCCACAGAAGATGAGATTAAATATCATATAAAGCGAGGCCTTGATGAATCTATTTTTGATGATAAAAATCAGGGACACCTTCTATTAAAATCAATAAATTTCACCGAAACTCTTGTAAAAGAGGTAATGATTCCAAGAACAGAAATGACAGGACTTGAGAAGAATACAACTCTTGAGGAAGGGCTTGATTCTGTTATCTCAAGCGGTCATTCAAGACTTCCGGTTTATGATGAGACCCCTGATCATATTATTGGAATCCTCTATGCAAAAGACCTGTTGGCTGCTTTTAAAAAACATGAATATCATAAAGACCTTCCTGTAGAAAAACTCCTTCACAAAGATATATTTTACGCCCCCGAAATTCAGAAGATAAGTCTGCTCCTTACAGACATGAGGAGAAGAAGTTCTCACATGGCAATTGTTGTTGACGAATTCGGTGGAACCGCAGGCATTATCACTCTTGAGGATATTATTGAGGAGCTTGTGGGGGAAATTCAGGATGAACACGATATGGATGATGATCCTGATATTAAAGAGGTTGAAAAAAACAGATGGCAGGTTAATGCCCATCTTCCAATAGCTGACTTTCAGGAAAAAACAGGACTGGCTCTTCCTGACAGCAGCGATTACGAATCAGTAGGCGGCTTTGTGGTTTCCGCATTTGGTAGAGTTCCAAGAAAAGGTAAATCAATTACAGTAGAAGACTTTTATATCACAATAGTAGATTCAGACGACCGCCACGTTAAAAGAGTTGAGATTAAATATCAGTCTCAGGATGAAAAGAGCTGATAAATGTCCTTTAAACTTATTGAAGATTTTATATCCGATGAACAGCATAACTTCAGCAGTGATATTTCATCGGCCTGTGCAGTGATAATTTCTAAAGAGCAAAATGCTGTAAAAAAAATTATTGGCAAAAGCAATACAACAGTCATTCTGGGAAGCAGATTCAAAACTCTTTATAAAATAAAAAAAGAGCTCCAGATTAACAACACCTCAACAGTATTCGCCGAATTTAAAAACAGAGACTACCCCATAAAAAAACATTCCCTCGACACCCTGATAATAATGGGCAATCAGGCATTCTTTTTAGATACAAACCTCGAAGAAGAGTACCTGAAAAGAGTCCACCAATTTTTAAAACCCGGAGGAAAACTCTATTTCTCCTACCCGGTAAAAACCTCAATTTTAACAAAACTTGTCAGGCTAATAAAAAAACAAAAACTAATCCCCAGTCATGAATTCACAAGAATCCTAATATCCTCAGGATACAAAGATGCCGGTCAAAAAATAGTCCACATAAAAAATGGCAACCCCCAAATAATGACCTTCGCAACTGCTATTTAACCTATCTATTTCAGAACGGAGAAGACTGTTAAACTGAAGTTCCCGGAGCGATTTCCCTGAAAATGCAAAAAAAACGAGTAGTTGGTTTCGATTTACATGTGATTTTGTAGCCATGTAAAA
>JAFGVO010000151.1 GCA_016937935.1 Deltaproteobacteria bacterium
ATGCAACTCAATCATTTGAGCACCGGCAAGTTTTGACGCCTCAATCTCTTTTTCTACAGGATCAATAAAAAGGCTTACTTTGATTCCGGCATCATTAAGTTTTGATACTACTGATTTGATGCGATTCAAGTCGTTTGCAACAATTAGACCTCCCTCTGTTGTGCGCTCCTCTCTTTTTTCAGGAACAAGGGTGCACATGTCAGGTTTAATCTTGATTGCAAAGTCAATAATTTCGTCAGCTGCGGCCATTTCAAGATTGAAAACTGTGGATGTTGTATCTTTAATAAGCCTAATATCCCTGTCCAGCATATGTCTTCTGTCTTCTCTTAAATGTGCAGTTATTCCACTTGCTCCGGCCATTTCAGCTATTGATACTGCAAAAACAGGATCGGGATATGTAACTCCTCTGGCCTGTCTCAATGTGGCTATATGATCAATATTTACATGAAGTCTTGTCATTCTTCGTCTCTCTCCTGATTCTCAACTTCCTGATTCTCAATTTCCTGATTTTCATTTTCAAGGTCATCAGGTTCATTATCAGAGTTGTAGTCTATCTGTTCAGATTCATTAGTTAAATTTTCGTTTTCGTCTATATTTTCTACTGTATTTTCTTCACTGTTTTCAGGTTCTGTTTCAGTTTCGTCAGATTTATCAAAGAGATCTTTAATTGCAATTTCCTCTTCAATTTTTTCAGGGCCGCCTTCAAATGGGCCATGTTTTTCCTGAGTTTTAGCCGGTTCAGTGGGTTTGGTCACATCGTCAACCATTTCAACGTGCTCTTCCCAAAGTTCTGTATATTCTCTTAATGATGGCAGCTCGGAGAGATTTTTTAATTGAAACATCTCTAAAAATTTATTTGAAGTTCCGTAAATCATTGGCCGGCCTGGCTCCTCTTTTCGTCCAAGGACTCTAATGAGCTCTTTTTCAAAGAGAAATTTAAGGGTGCCGCCGCAGTCAACTCTTCGAACATCTTCAATTTCTGCTCTTGTACATGGCTGTTTGTATGCCACAATTGCAAGGGTTTCAAGGGCAGGGCGGCTCATCTTCAGAGGTTTTACTTTAGTCAGCTCTCTTAATACTGAAGCATTTTCAGGATTTGTTGTAAATCTGTAGCCGTTTGAAATTTGAGCCAGGATAACGCCTCTGCCTTTATAGTGTTCAATGAGTTCATTTGTTAATTTGCGTACATATTTACCCGGAAGGGAGAGGTGTTTTGCCAGTCGTCTTACAGAGACAGGTTCTGTTGATATGAAAATGATACTTTCAATTCTTGACATAAGTATCTCTCTTGGAGTGTCAATAACAAGTTCTGAAACATCTCCGTCGTCATCACTGTCATCATCACTGTCATCATCAATGTCATCGTCATCGCCAGTGTCATCATCACTTTCATCATCACTATCGATTTTATCATCATCATCAACTGGATTTTCAACAACTTCGTTAACAACTTCTTCATTGTCTTCAGTGATGGTGTTTATGGTTTCATCTTCCATATTATTATCTTTAAAATCTGAACTCATTCATCCTCCAGATTATTGTCGGTGAGAACTTTAATAGCTTCAGCCTTGTCGGCAGATGCTGATATATGTATTTCGGTATTTGTTCCAGCCTGATGAATTTGAATTAACGAAAGTTTGGTCATTTCTAAAATTGCCAGAAAAGAGCTGATAATATCAGATTTAGAAACCTTGTCTTTAAAAAGAGCGGTAAATGGAATTCTCTTTTTATCCAGCAACAGGTCTAGAATTTCATGAATTCTGGCAGTAATTGAAACCCTTGTAATGGTGATTTCCCGGTGATTTACCTGCTCTTCAACATTAAGCTTGTCAATAACACTTTTTAAAGCCTCCATAAGTGAAAAGAGACCAGGGCTCTCAAGTTCAGGCTCGATAGCTGATTTATCAAAATCCGGCCTGATAAAAAGGTCCCGACCCTCCTGGGGCATCGAAATTATATCATCTGCTGCTGTTTTGTATTTTTGATATTCAAGAAGCTGTCGTACAAGCTCCTCCCGTGGATCTTCAACATCTTCAAGGGTATCGTCATCATCATCACCACTGTCAGGAAGCATCATTCGGGATTTTATCAGTGCAAGCTGGGCAGCCATCTCAAGGTAATCTGATGCAATATTCAGATTCAGATTCTTCATCATATTGAGGTATTCAAGATATTTTCCAGTAATAAAGGCTATTGGAATATCAAAAATATCCAGCTCATGTTTTCTAATTAAGTGCAGGAGCAGATCAAGAGGTCCTTCAAAAACATCAAGGGACACTTTGTATCTGTAATCCCCAAGAAGTGACTGCTGTTCCCCCATTATTATCCCCCCAGAATCATTAGCCAGAATTTTTGGAGCAGATCACTTATAAATGACATTGGAACAAAAAGAGCTGATGAAAAAACATTAATCAAAAGGATTAATAATACAAAGAAAACCATTTGATGTTGCACCATTTTTTCTTTTATGCTGTCGGGGAGAAAATAGTGTCCGTCAAGAGGTGGAACAGGTATAAAATTAAAAATCGCAAGGGCAATATTTATCTGAAAAAGATAGACTAAAAGCTGCATGACAGGGTTTTGAGATGGGTTTTGATTCATCTGAATCGCCATGAAAAAGTATATTCCCGACGCAAGAAATGCCATAATAAGATTTGAAACAGGTCCCGCTCCTGCGGTTATCATATCTCCCTGTTTCATTGTAACCCCACGCCTGAAATTTATTCTGTTTACTGGTACGGGTTTTGCCCATCCAAAAAAGAAACCTGAATTTGTGGCAACCAGTATTATGGGAAGAAGAATTGTTCCAAAGATATCCACATGTGCCATTGGATTAAGGGTAAGTCTGCCATGCCTTTTGGCAGTATCATCGCCCAGTTTGTAAGCACTGTAAGCATGAGCAAACTCGTGCACAGAGAGTGATAAAATCATTGGAACAAGAACAATTATTACTTTATATACGGTATCCATAAGCCTCACAAATCAGCAAAAAGTCAGAACTGTTTACTAACATAAATTATTATAAAAAGCGTATGATTTTTTAAATTTTTTACTGATTTACAAGGGAGTATCCGCAGATTAATTTGTATGATCTTCTCTTATGATTGAGATTGGTTCTTTTATGCCTGTCAGTCTTCGGTAGTTATTGAGGCGGGCAAGGTAGACTGTTGTTAATATGCTTCCGGCCCCAAGAAGCATTCTGTCATCAAGGGACTCAACGTCTTTTGTGATTATATCTCCAATTAATAGTTCTGAAGCCCGAACCTCAAGTGCCTGTGTTCGGTTTGAACCCAGTTGTACAAGATTATCGAGAATTATGGTTTTAATCTCTTTTAACGTTACAGGTGGATAGACCTCTGAGTGTTCTTCAAGCATTTCTATTGCATCGGTCAGGCTGGTTCCTCTGGATTCCAGTTGTCCGATATCAGTGACAATTCGCATGATATCAATCTCTTTTTGAAGGTTATTGTATGAATTTTCAACTTTTTCTCCAAATTCGTGTCCTGTTGCGGTCTCTACAATTTTAGCCACATTTTCCAGTCTGGGAATATTTGCCAGAAGACTGCCTGTAATATTGGGTATTTCAGCGGAGGTCATTTTCTCTTTTTCGTTAAGATGGTCTCCTTTGGCAATTTTTTCTCTAAGTTCCGGAGGGAGTGTCAACAGTCCAAGGGGAGCCATCATTGCTGCAACTTCCAGTGTCCACGGGTCGCCAATTTCCATATTTGAAGCTGTTACCCTTGCATAGTCTCTAATTCTTTCAGCTGTTGCAAATATTTCATGTTCTGTAAGAGAGAGAATGTTGGTCAGTATCTTAATACTTCCAGAAAGGGTTTTTTCTAAAAGCTCTTTTTCTGCAATTATCAGTTTATGTTGCCTTAAACCTAAAGCGAGGGCAGCAACCAGAGTCTGAGGAGGGCATGGTTTTGTTAAAAATCTGAAAATGTTTCCCTGGTTTACAGCATTCATAGCTGTTTCCTGATCCGCATTTCCTGTAAGCATCATTCGAACCGCATCAGGGTCTGTTTTTTTAGCATTTTTTAAAAAATGGACACCATCCATGCCCGGCATTCGCATATCTGCAACGATAACCCCAAAAGGCCCTTGTTCTTTTATTGCAGCAAGGCCAAGTTCCCCACCTTCAGCTGTTACAATGTCATATTGCCGTCTCAGACTTCGTGTGTAGCCGGAGAGTACATTGGGTTCATCGTCAACAAGCAGTATTTTTTCGCTCATTTAAAACTCCTTAAATATTATCCATAAGTTTCTGCCAGCTATCAAGCCGGTGTGTAAGATTGTTTTCTTCTATAAAAACCATATCCAAATAATTATAACCTGAGGGATTTTCAAAATTGTTAATAATACTGTTTGCCGCATGTACAGTTAATAATGGAGTTACTCCGTTACAGTCAATTTTTCCAGGGTTGTGATGAAATCCCACAGCCTCTACGATGGAGTCAGGAAGTCCCCAGACACCGATAAGATATGCTCCCACCTGCATGTGGTTTGCATTAAAAATCTCATTTTCAGTTTCTATGATGCTTTTATTATCAGCTAATGAAATTTGAATAGCTTCTTTAAATTTTTCGGGCATATTTGCAGCAAGAACAAGTTTTCCGCAGTCATGGAGGAGGCCTCCTGTGAGGGATGCATCAATTACGGACTTGTCACATCCTTCAGTTTTGGCAATTTCGGAAGCAAAACGACCCACTTTTGAGCTGTGACTCCACAGTGATGAAAGTGTAAACCCTTTAATATCTTTAATATTATCAAATTGATTAAAAACATTTGCAGCAAGAACAAGGGAAGAGACATTTTCCATTCCAAGATAGCTGACAGCCTGATTTACGGTTTCAACTTTTCGCCGCAATCCAAAGAAGGCAGAATTTACAATCTGAAGAATCTTGGCCGTCATCCCGATATCCTGACTTATCAATCTTGAAATAAACTGAATGGACGGTTCATCACTTTTTAATTCTTCAACAAGTTCCACATAAATTTCGGGAATACTTGGCAGTTGTTTCATCTCGGAAACAAGAGTTTCAAGATGTTCATCTTTTAACAGTTTTCTAAGTTCAAGAGTTCTATTAACTGTATTTCTTAAAAGATCTGGATCGCATGGTTTTGTCAAATATTGATGGGTCTGACCAACAGCTCTTAAAACTGCCTCTTTATCAGAATGTCCCGAAAGAACAATTCGCACAGCGTTTGGATATTTTTTTGCAACAATACTTAATAACTGAGCACCATCCATAATGGGCATTCTCATATCTGTAACAATAACATCAATATGTTTTTCGCTCATAATTTTAAGAGCCTCTTCGCCGCTGTTGGCAAAGCTCATATCCCACTCGTTTCGCATATTGCGAAAAAGTCTTTTCAGGCCCATGAGAATATTGTTTTCATCATCTACAAAAATTATGTTTTTAGTTTTTTCGTCACACATATTAAATCCTGTATTACACTATTGATATACGTTCGTTTTTTGAAATTAAAGGGATGCGAATTTCAAATCTGGTCCCTTTTCCCTCTTCTGAAAAAACATCAATTTTACCATGGTGTTTCTCTGTTATTGTACTGTATGCGATTGCCAGCCCCTGACCTGTGCCTTTTCCCACCTCTTTTGTTGTAAAAAACGGGTCATAAATTTTTTCAATAATTTTTTGAGGAATACCTGTTCCATTATCTTCTATTGTAATAAGAGCATGGTGTTCTTCGTTAAATGTTGATATTTTAATATTCCCTTTTTCGCTTAGATTTTTATAACCTATTGCGTGGGCGGCATTGACAATTATATTTAGGAAAACCTGATTCATTTCGCCTATATAGCAAGGTGTAAGTGGAAGGTTATTGTCAAAAACAGTCTCAATTTCCGCCACATATTTCCACTCATTTCTTGCAATTGTAATAGTGCTGTCAAGCATCTTGTTCAGGTTTGCAGGGGTCATATCTTCAGTTGACGGGTGGGAGAAGTCTTTCATTGCAAGAACAATTGATGATATTCGTTGTATTCCATCAAGTGACTGCGCAATTGCAGAGGGGGTCTCTTCTGTTAAAAATTCAAAATCAAGGTCATCTTTTAATTCTTCAATTTTTTCAATTATTTCCTGGACGCCTTCAACATCTTTAACGGTTTGCTTAAGATCTTCAAATGCATCCAATAACTTAAACAAGCCTGTTGTAGATTCCTGAAGAAACCTGATATTGTCACCCACAAACTGTGAAGGTGTATTTATTTCGTGGGCAATTCCTGCTGCCAGCTGACCAATTGATTCCAGTTTTTGACTTTGAACAAGCTGCATCTCCAGGTTAATCTGTTTTGTGACATCATCTTTAACTGCAAGGAAGTTAACAATGTTTCCCTCTTCATCACGCATTGCAGAAATTCGTGCATCTTCCTGAAATACAACTCCATCCTTACGCTTGTTTTTAAGTCTTCCGCTCCACACGTCGCCACTTGTAATTGTTTCCCACATCTCCTTGTAAAATTGATTATCATGTAATCCGCTTTTAAGTACCTTTGGGTTTTTACCGATTGCTTCCTCTTTTGAATAGCCGCTAATCTCCTCAAATGCCTTGTTTACATATATAATTGCACCTTGGGGGTCTGTAATTACAAATGATTCAACTGATTGTTCAATTGCCTGACTTAAAAGTCTGTTTTGCTCGGTCTCAATTTTTAATTTTTCGTAGGATTTATTTCTGGCATTTAAAAGACTCTGGAGACGTCTTTTTGATTCCTCCTGGGTGATGTCATATAGTTTTTTTTGATATTCAAGGGCCTTTTTTTCCAGGAGGTATCTTGCAATCCACTCAATATCTTTAACATCAAATTTTTCGATTGTTGTACAAAGTGAAATACTTTCTTTACACTCATGTTGCATAAAAGAATCGGAATCATGTATGAAAATAGTCAGTGATTTTTTAATTTTCTCTTTAAAAACTACAAGATTTTCATCTGTTAGAGATTTTAAAAACTGTTCATCAATTATTATAATATCAATTTTTTTTTCGGAAAAAGCGGTGATTATATCAATGTGTGATGAAAAGTTTGATATATTAAAATCAAATTCCACAACTTTTTTTAAAGTTACATTTATATAGGTATTTGCAAACTCATCATGGACTCCGATAATCGTTATGAGTTTTTTTAAATCATTCATTTTTTTACTCCGGTTACCTGAAATTAGCCACTACATAATTACTAACGGCAAATGTTTCAGATATTTAATATTAACAATAAAAATGATTTATATATTAAGGTTTTTGGTAAAGTTTTCTGGTAAAGTTTTCTGGTTATGATATAATTTTATCCGATATTATTTATATGTGATCTGATTAATAAAGGAGAAATTGATGGGTAAAATTTTTATTAAAGGTTTGTCTCTTGCTGCACTGTTTATTTTAATCTCTTTTTTATCATACGGGTGCGGTGGTGCTAAAAGTGATGTTGAAAATCAGAGTGATGTCGTTGATACTGTTCCTGCGGTAGAACATTGGATGAACGCCCTTGAAATGGCTGAGATTAAAGATTTTGAAAATGCTGTTTCAGAGGCAAAGGCTGCAATTAAAAAGAACGACTCCATTGATTATCAATTGGGTATTGCTCATATCTATTTTCTTCAGAAAAATTATAAAGAGGCTGTTGAAGGTTATAAAGCTGTTTTGGCTTCTAATAAACTTGACCAGGATGATCAGGAGAATCTTGATAAGGAAATAAAACGAATTGAAGCCGCAGGCAGTGATGTAACAGGCAGAAGTCTTGCGGGACAATGGATAAGATCATCTCTTTCGTTAGCCAGAGCTGAGATTGCCGTTAATAACAAAGATTACAAGTCTGCCTATACAAATTACGATAAAGCTTATCAGTACAGTCGAAAAAACAGACTTTTGTTTGAGTCCGCTATTTGTGCTTCCAGGGCAGAAGACTGGAGTTATGCATATAAAAAATATAAAGAGTACATGGCTGTGGGTGGCACAGAGATTTCAAAAGATATGGCATATAGAATTGGTGCCGAAATTGACAGAATTTATAAGCTTTTAAAAGGGGAAGAGGTTGTTACTGATAAAAGTCTTGCAGATGAGATCTTTGCCCAGAGATCAGGTGAAGAGGAAGGGGACGGACTTCCCCCGTCTATGATTGAAGCTGAAAAACTTAAAGCTGAAAATAGTGCTAATGAAGAATCTGTAACAGATACTGAAGAGGCTGTTGATAATACTTCAATTAAGGTTGCTGCAAATACTGATAAAAAAACCGAAGTGACTGTAGAAAGTTCTGTGAAATCAGAGAAGAAGGCAGATGTTACTACTGAAAATGAACTTACTCCTGCAGAAAAAAAAGCACGTGAAAAAGAGGAGTTGGCATTAGAGAAAAAATTAAAAGCCGAAGAACGTAAAAAAGAGCTTGAAGCCAAAAAAGCTGAGATTCTGGCCGAAAAGAAACGAAAAGCAGAGGAACAGGCTGCCTTAAAAGCTAAAAAGGCAGAAGAAAAGGCTCTTTTAGCCAGACAGAGGGCTGAAGAAGCCGAGAAAAGAAAGCTTGAAGCTGAAAAAAAGGCAGAAGAGAGACGTCTGGCTAAAGAGGCTGAGCTTTTAGAGAAACAAGAGAGAGAGGCCGCTGCTCTTGAATTGAGAAAAGAACGTGCTCTGGCTTTGAAGCTTGAAAAAGAGAAAGCACTGGAACTTGAAAAAGTCAGAAAAAAAGAACTTGCTGATAAAAGAGCAGAGGAAAAGCGGATTGCTCTTGAGGAAAAAAAGCTTGCCGAAGAGTTGAAGGCAAAAGAACTTGAGGCAAAACGAATTGAAAAACTGAGAGCTGCTGAATTGGCACAAGCTGAAAAAGAGGCTGCTATTCAGCAAAAACTTTCTGAGCAAAAAGAGCTTGAGGCAGATAAAAAGAAGAAGGCCATGGAGGCTAAAGCTGCTGCTGATGAAAAACGTCGCTTGGCCCAGGAGGAGAAGCAGAAAGCTTTAGAAGAACGAAAGGCTGCAGAGCAGGCAGTTATTGAGGCCAAAAAAGAGAGACTTGAATCTGAGCGATTGAGAAAAATTGAGGCAGATAAACGTAAAAAAGAGGAGTTGGAGAGAGTTGCCCTTGAAAGACAAAAGGCTCAGGAAGAAAAGAGAGCTGCTGTTCTTGCAAAGCAGGCTGAAGACCTTCGCATAAAAGAGGAGATAAAAGCTGAAAAAGAGAGGGCGAGAGAGGAAAAACTAGCAGAGCAGAATCGTAAAAATGAAGCTGCAAAAGCTAAAAAGGCACAAGAGGAAAAATTGAAAGCTGAAGCTGAAAATAAGAAGGCTATAGAAGAAGCAAAGCGTGCAGAGCTTCTTGCAGCTAAAGCACAAGAGGAAAAATTAAAGGCTGATAAAGAGCAGAAGGAAGCCTTAGAGGCAGCCCGTATTCGCCAGCTGGAAAAAGAGAACCAGGCTAAACTTGAAGCTAAAGCTGTAAAAATTCAAAAAGAAAAAGAGCAGGGTACCTCTTTAGATGACCTTATATTCTATGCAAAAAGTAAAAGTGCCACTGTTCGATACAGGGCGGTTAGTGAACTTGCAACTATAAAAAGTGACAGTGTGAGAATGGCTCTTGAAGATAGAGTTTTAAATGATAGAAATATGCTCGTAAGATTTTTAGCTGTAAATGCTCTTGTTGAACAGCATTCAAAAGTATCTCTGCCTGTTCTTGATCGGGCTTTGATAGTTGCTGCTACATCTCAAGAGCGGGCAGTTCTAAAAAATGCCATAAACAGTTTGAATGGATGGTGACATCCATTTTAAATGGATGGTAACATCCATTATTAATGGAGATTTAAATGGGGAAATCAATTTTAATTCTTGATGATGAAGAGATATTAAGAATAAGCCTTTCGCAATATCTGGAGGACTTTGGATATATAATTACATCAGCTTAAAGTGGCTTTATTGCAATGGATATTCTTTCAGAAAAAAACGATATTGACCTGGTTATTGCAGATTTGCGAATGCCAGGCATGAGCGGTGATGAATTTATTATTAAAGCCCATGAAAAATTTCCAGACCTTAAATATATTATTCAGACAGGTACAATTGATTATGTACCCGATCAAAGACTTCAGGATGCCGGTGTAACAAGTGAATATGTTCTTGCAAAACCAGTTTTAAGACTCCATACCTATGTTGATTTAATTGAAAAGCTTCTAGGCAGTTAGGGGGGATTTCAGTAATCCATACACTCTTCTAATCCAATGATTATTTCGGCCATATCCTGCGGTCTGTTGTCAGGGTATTTTTTTAGACATTTCATTACAATATTTTCAAGCTTATCGCAGATATGCTCAGTGTTCGGGAGATCCTTTAACGTTACAGGAGTACTTTTAATGTGACGTGTTAAAAGATCCTGTGGGGTTTCTCCGGTAAAGGGGAGTTTTCCGCTAAATAATTCATACATGATAATACCTAAAGAGTAAATATCAGTAGTCTGATCAATAGCTGTTCCCATTGCCTGTTCAGGTGACATGTAGCTTGGTGTGCCAAGAACATGGTGGGTTGTTGTAATATTGGGAGTATCCAGGATTCTAGCTATTCCAAAATCGCTGATTTTTATGAGACTCTCATTACTGTTTCTTGGCACCAGAATATTTTCAGGTTTGAGATCTCTATGTATTATTCCCTGTTTATGGGCTACCTGGAGACCTTCAGCAATAGCTGCAGAAATCATTATTGACTGTTCAACCGGGAGAGGTTTTGCTCTTTTGAGAAGTCTTCTAAGTGGTGGACCGTCAACGTACTCCATTATAAGAAACAGCTCTCCTGTTGAGGTTTCGCCAACATCATAGGTTTGAATAATTGAGGGGTGTGAAAGAGCCGATGCGGCACGGTATTCAACAAGAAATCTCTCTCTTATTTTTGGATCAAATGTCAAATCAGAGCGGAGAATTTTAACTGCATATCTATTTCCGTCATGAATATTTCGAGCAAGATATACAGAGCCCATTCCGCCTTTTGAAATTATTGAATTTAATCTGAATTTGCCTAGAAGTATTTTTCCTTTTAGCTGATTGTGAATCCAATTTGAAGAAAGAGAACGAGTAGTCGTATTATCAGTATTTGCAGTCGTTTCAACCGGTGTATTAAAATCCAATTTTTTTGCCCCTTTGTAATTCTAACCAGCTTAAAAATATAAAAAAGACTCTATAAAAATATTACGAGATTGAAAAAGTTTAGTCAACATGAAAAAAAAATCCTTAAAAAAATGATAGCTGTTCAATTTGAAAATAAAAAAAAGGAGGGGAAAATAAAAATCAGGTTCTGTTACATTAGAGCATTTTTAACAAGCATATCCATATCTTCGAGGTCTACATTTATTGCTTTGGCAACTGTTTGAAGAAGCTGATGTTCTGTTTTTGAAAGTTCGTTATCTGCGGCAACTGCCATAACGAGTTCTACCATGAGCTGATTTTTAGAATCAAAGGATGATATACCTTCAACAAGTGCAGCAGGATCTTCATCAATATTTCTCGACATTACTTCCTTTTTTTCATCAGCAGTAAGTTCGTATTTTCCCATTAAATTATTCATGAATTCAGATTCGTCATCGGTAATTTTACCATCTGATAAAATTGCCTGGGAAACAACTTTGCATATTTGAATTTTTTCTTTTTTATCCATTTTCAACTCCTGGGTTTTGTATCATTTGTTTATAGTTATTTTAAAAAATTTAGTTGAGGGTACACTTTTCCAGCGCTTTTTCAATCGATATTTAGAAGTTTTACAAGATTGTTATTATCAAAGTGAATTGCTGATCATAAATCGATTTCCTGCTGACCTAAAACGATTGATACTTTATGGTTATCATTTTTCTTTCTAATTGATTCAAGCAGATCTTTGGGATTTACATTTTTCTTTAAAACTATTGAAAATATTAATTCCTGTAAAACCCCCGATCTTACAGTTTCGATGGATATGATTTTATATTGGGCGAGATTTTTTGAAAAAGGGTCGTTTAGGGCCTCTTCGAAATCACGATCAACTGGCATTTGAACCCGCAGGACAAGTTCTCTTGTCTCAAGTGCAAACATGTTAAATCTGTGCATGATAACAGCAAAACTGCTCATCATTGCTGTAGCAAAGGTTGCAAGCATATAAAACCTTGTACCAACAGCCATTCCAATTGCCATAGCCATAAAAATAAACCCGATGTCCCTGGTCTCCTTCATGGCATTTCTAAATCGCACAATTGATAATGCTCCGACAAGGGCGAAAGCTCTCGCAATATTTGATCCTACAATCAACATTATCAATGCAATTGTGCATCCCATAATTACCATTGTCTGAACATAATTTTGTGAGTATGAAACACCTTTGTGTGTGTATCTATAAATAAATCCAAGCACTGTAGTAAGTACAAAACCCAATACCAGCACAATGATCACATCCATCATTGTGAATGCCCCTGTCAGATCTCCGAATTTTTGAGCCTCTTTTAAAAATTGATCCATTTACTTAATATCCTTTCATCTCATATGGAGGAGTCATTGCCAATGCCATAACATGGCGGGCTCGATCTCTCGCTATTCCTGAACAGTACTTGCTTATTCTTCCCAGTTGACAGTTGTTTGCTGTAAGTATTGATGCAACCCAGTCGGGAATACGTTCGTTTGTTTTTACTTCTAAAACGCACCAGTCAAGGGGTATAATGAGATTATTTTTTGCATCCTGGTTAACATGAAGAGCGTGTGTTCTGTATCTGACATTAGTATCAAAGGTTATTCTGAGGCCAGGGTCCATGTAGTCGCCTGCCAGGGCTATGCGGTTATAAGCTGTTATGCATGTCGGTATAAGCTGCATTGAATCAGAAATATACTTCACTTCCTGTGCAACCTGCATGTCATCAGGGTCTGTTATTTTTTCAGATAAAATTCCATTTACACATAAATCATGTCCTTCATCAATTGGAAGTTTCAGACGTTTTTTTTGAACTGTTTTATTTATGCACTGTTTAATTTCAACCATTCCATGGGTTGTCTCTTCAATTGATGATGCGGGATAAATCCGCAGTCTGACTTTTCGACGGAACTTGATACCTTCAATTTTATTCCAGAAAAAATCAAGTTCGGTACTGTCATAATAGAGGCTTGTAAGTTTGTAGCCATTTTCAGGGCAGTACGAATCATAGGGCATCCGCTCTTTAAAATCTGCTAACAGTTTCCATGCAAGCCTGATGGGAATAATGTATTTCAGTTCATATCTGTTAAATCGTTTAATCATTGCTGGTACAAAATCTGACTTTTAAATCCAGATGGCTTTTATGTTTTTTTGTAATTGGTGAAATCTCAATAATTTGAGGTTGTTTAACTGATTCAGGTAGTGTTAATGAGGCAATACCACTACTGTCAATTTTAATTTTTTTACTCCAGTTGAACCCTTCAACATAAAGTTCTGCAGGTATTTTCTTTTTACTTCCTGACACATTTACAGAAATATCTCTGCATGCTGTCTGTTTGCCACTTGTGATTATTACGGCTCTTTTAGAAAGTGTTCGACCGTTAATATTGGCTGACATTAATTTTATGCCCTTGTCTCCAGAAAGCTCAGACAGGTAGGCAGGATATTTTTTTATGACCTCATAAAACAGTTTTTTTTCACCTTTTTTAAGGTGAGAGATTGAACCTGCTGAAAGTTCTTTTTCGAGGCGCCAGACTTTTTGAAGAGGAGGCTCTATTACTGCCCATACAAAAAGAGCTGAGACTAAAAGAATCGTAGTTATGAAAATTAGAAATCCGAATGATATAGATAAATTTCCTTTTGTTACAAATTGCTTCATCTTGTTTTACTCCTTTTATTATAATTTTTATTATAAAATGAGGAATAAAGTTCTTCGCTTGTTTCGATTTCAAGTACTTGTTTAAAAAGATGTCTAAGAGGGCTGATATCTGATAGCCCATACCAGATATGACCCTGTTCAAAATTATGAATATTTTGATTTTCTGTTTTTTTATTCTGTTTAAGTCGAATTGGATTATCACTTTCTACTATATACAGAAATCTCGAACTGAATTTAATTTTGCCACTGTAGTTTATTGAAAGAGGTTCAAGATCAATTCCTGTCTGATTATTAAACAGCAGGGTTGAAATGAGCGTTGCTTTTGAGGCATCCTTGATGAGGAGACCTTTTTTTGAGTTGTTAATCATTGTATTTAAAATTGTGACACGGCTTTGTTGTCCGGCAGAAATACCGTTTCCTTTTACACTGCTGATAATGGTGTCTGTAATATTGACTATGGAATCCATAAGGTCCACACCTTCATCTCCGGCATTTTTTATAATGGTTCTATTTATTGTTACTTTTGAGTATTCAAGATCCAGAGCATCTACAGTAGCTTCGGATATTGTAGAGTTGCTGATTAAAAGATTGTCTGCATAACCACTGTGAAACATATCTCCTTTTCCAATATTATTTTTAAAATCGCAGTGATTAATATGAACATTGTCAGTGTCGTGAATATTGATCATTGCAGGATAATAGACATCCTCATTATGGGGAGTGCTGCCTCCATAAATAGTGACATAGTTAAACGTGGAACCCTCTGTTTGTCTGCCTTGAAGAGCAATGCCTCCAAATGGTTTTTTTCCTGAATTTTTAATAATTATCGGTGCATCTTTTGTGCCGTCAAAAAGTACTTTTCCTGCAAAAATTAACGAAACATCTTCTCCAAGTTCCAGTGTTGTTCCAGGGAGAATATGAACATTCTGACTTGAGGAAAATTGAAGTGATGTTCCAATCTGAATAAGACCAGGTCCAAGAGTTACATCTTCAATGGTGTTATCTTTATTTATATATTCTGGTGTTTTCTGACCAGCTGCAAGGCTCGGAATCTCAGTTAGGGCCGGATAGTTGTAAACGTTTTGCAAACTGCTATCACCACTTGAAGATGCATTTATAGTGTTTTCTGTTACCATGCTTTTAGTAAAAACATTAATCTTTACCGGTTTGCATGATGATATAATATTAAATTTATAGTTTGCAGGAGCAAGTTCAATTCTGAGACTGACTTTGTTTTCGTTATTTTGAACAAGATAGGCATTTGTATATAATTTGTAGTTATTAGTTTCAGGTAAATTTAAATTTTTATCTTCTGCGATAAGGCTGCCCGATGAATCTTTTATGTTCCAGTTATTTAATGTACAGTTTTCTTTAAAGGCAGGCTCTATACTTTTTAGAAATACACCGTCTCCTCTTTGTATAATTATTTCAAAATCTGTACTGTAAAGCTCGTTGTCCTCAACGGATGAAACCGTTTGTGAGGGTGCTTTGTTTATTTTGATATCCTCCTGTTCCAGTCTGTTTAATAAGAATGAAATTCTCTTTGAAAAAGAGGTCAGCTCACCTTTAACAGTTAATAAAATTGTATAAATATCCAGGGGACGAAGCATTTTAAAAGCAAATTCATTGATTTTGGGAAGTAATTTAAATCCCGTTATCAGCCTGTCAGATTGAATTGACGGCATCAGATCTTTTAATATTTTATGGGCTCTATTTGTTACAGAATTCAGGCTGCAGGTTCCTGTTATTAATTTATATACTTCACGATTTCGCAAGGCTCTGTATGCCGGGATCATTTTTAATCTTAATGTTATTGGATTTTCTGCCCTGTTAAATTCACCATCATGGCGAAATCCCTGAAGATCAAACGAGACGGGTTTCCATTTGCCAGTGTAGTCATCATAAACAATTTTCTGATTATCATAGTAACCGTGCTGTTCAATACCAAAGACAACATCAATTGCCTCTGACTTTGCAAATGCATCCATGTCAATTTTTCGATTTGCAAACTCTTCAAACTCTTTAAATGAACTGTTGTTGATATATTTTAGAAATTGTGAAATCTGAAAATGCTCCTGCTTTTCAAATCCCGGAGCGCTGCTTACTTTTTTCCATTTTTTAGGTTCTGCCCAGAAGTTATCATTAGAACCCGAAGGAGATCCTGAAGGGCTTCCGGAAAATAGTGCCCCATGGGCGAGATGATTTTTTCTGAACAGAGAGCCATCCGGTTGTGGTTCAAAATGGTAAAGTCCAAGATCTTCTCCATTCAATAGAACTCTTGCAAAAGAACTCTGAGGTACGAGAATTCCATTTTCCTGTGCAATATCAGTAATAAGTTTTTGACCAATAACCATAGGGTCAGGTTCATTTATTAAATTAAATGTACTGTAGCCTTTATATAAAGAGGGTGGAACCAGATCTATTTTCATTGATTTCTTTTTAGAAAGATAGTGCCAGTGTTTTGTTCCTCTTAATCTGATTTGTCCGTGATAAATATCTTTGTCGATTGAAAAGTTTAAATTAACCCACGGCCTGTTGGACTCTTTTCCTGAGCCGCTTAAAAATTTTGCCATTGATGAACGAGACATTGTGATGTCAAATACCGGGATGTTGGAATCTTTTTGAGGTGATGGAGCTGTAAGCCACGTTATGTCGCGCACTATATGGTCATGAAGATAAATATGAAAATTTTCAATTG
>JAFGVO010000152.1 GCA_016937935.1 Deltaproteobacteria bacterium
CCCAAATTATTATCAGCACTGCCAATAACAACTGTTCCACCGCTTATATCAACCTGAGAACAATATTGAGCATAGGCAAAACCGGAAATATCTCCATCTGACATATCAATGTTTGTTGTTACAACGTTTCCATCATCAATTGTTCCAGATTTAGCGAGAAGTCCATTTGTTCCATAATAAACTGAACACAAACCTGCTATTACTGTATCACCTTCAATGGCAACACTTCTTCCCAGACTTTGAGAACCACCATAACCCAATACAGGATTGCCATAAGGCAACCAATCACCGCTATCATTTTTTTTATAAACAATATATGCACCTGCTCTTTGCCAGGTACCAAACATCGATGAAGGTGCTCCAACTACAACAGTATCTCCACTAACGGCAACACTTGCTCCAAAATCCTGAACATAAAGGTTATCTTCAATATAATTGTTTTCTTTATTATAACTGCTTCCATTCAAAATATATTGCTCACCTGTGCTATTATCATAAATAATAACAGTACCATTTCCTGACTCCTCATCACTATCACTTGCACCTTTGGGATATCCCATCACAGTATATTTGTCGCTAACCGCAACTGATGGTTTATATTCATGATTTAAAATAGCATAACTACCTGTATCAAGTTGATCCCCTTCAGAAATATTGAGGGCTTCACCTGATGGAGTGCTGGCATTGCCAACATAGCCCCAGACAGATGATCCGTCTGCTGCATAGGCTGTATTGTAAAAGAGTTTTGACGGGTTCCAGATTGACTCGTCGTTTAAGGCGACCTCTGTGCTTTCGGGATTTGTTACAGCACATAGAGGCTCTTGTCCCGGGAGGCATCTGTAAACTTTTGTGCCAATACGTACAAGCTCATTGGCCACATATTCACGCTCCATCCAGATGGGGATAAATTTACCGGAGTAAAAATCAAGATTAACCTCCTGTTGACCTTCGCAATCTGCAACTTTAATCCAGGCATCTTTCCATGCCCAGCCGACTCCTGGCTCGTAGGCATCTGCTGCTCCGCACCAGCCGCTATATGGCCATGGACGGCACTCATAAATTTCACCTTCAAAATTTTCAACTCTGTCTTCGGAATTGTACTCCCCTAAACTCCACAGTGACAGATTGGAACATTTGGGAATAAACGGTTCTTTACAATCACCAAGAAGTGTCCATGCGTCTGCCCACGCTGCACCGCTGCCGGGCTCATACGCATAATTAAGTCCGCACCACCCGCTGGCTGCACCCTCTTTACATTCAAAAGCCTGACCATTGTGAGTTACACGATTTCCAGATGAATATGTTTTAATCTCCCAGCCTGATAAATAATCACATACTGGCGCAGGCATGCAGTTACCTGTTACAATATTTCCACAAACACTATCCCATCCGTTAAAGGGATAAAAATTAACAACTGCACCCTGATGTACCTCAATCTCTTTTGCAAAAAAACTGCCTGTAAAACCAGGTGATGCAATAGACGCCATATTGATTTTAGCAAGAGGTGCCATAATGGTTCCATTAAAAGATGATTCAAGAGAGAGCATCTCTGTGCCGGTATAACCGATAAACCAGTTGGGCTGACCATCACCTAAAGAAGTTGAAACAGTTCCTCTGAAAGTAAAACCACTTTTAACCATTACAATTACAGGCCCGTTGACATCATCAATAACTATTCCGGCACCGGGCTCAACTGATAAAGAATTAAACTCATAAAGACCTGTACTTAAAATAACCTCACTATCTGTCTTAACAGACAGAGCACCGTATGAGCCAGGGTCAAGAGACTCTGAAAGGTTTGGCTCGATTGAAACATCTCCATTTATTGCATCAAAATATCCGGGATTTAAAACAAGTTCATTAAAAGGAACAACTGAAGCTGACTCTACAACCTCCCCTGTTACAGTATAATTATCCTGAACAGTTAACAGACCGGCTGTTTTAACGTCTCCCACAACCAAAGCACGATCACGCATAAAAACATTACCAAGGGATACAACATCCCTTACAACCGAATCAACTCCAAGATTGACGCCGTCACTTCCTGCGCTTGTTATTGAAGTTACGTAATTATTAACCTCGGTTCTGTCATTTATTTTTAAAAGTTCATTTGCTCCAAGGGATACAAATTGGGGCATAAGATTGTCAGGCAGATTAATTACAAGGGGCTGAGCTGTATCGCTGTCAGCACCTGTATCTGAATCAGTATCAACCTCTGTGTCAACTCCACCAGTAATTCCAAGGTCCATATTATCAAGAAGATAATCTCCCGCGGGAACATTCAAAGCTATCATAAAGTCAAATCACTGTAATCAGCTTCAAACTTGGCTGCCAAATCAGATGGTATTGCAAAAGAATATGTTTCAAACTGTGAAGATGATAGACCTGCAAGGGATACAGTTCCTAAATCACCATACTCAACACCCTGTGATGGAATCTTAACAACAACCTTGGCACTTGCATAAGAAGGCATTTCAAAAGGTGCCTTAATATCAAATGAAAGAGTTGAAGAAACAGTTCCGATTGTTGACAAAGGCACACTAACAACCTCAGTCCATCCTCCAGCACTTATAACAGCAGAGTTCTCTCCCTGTGTTGCATCCATACTGTTGGCAGTAGCATGGGTCCACTCAGAATAGAGTTCAAAATTTAGAACTGACGCAGCATCTGCCGCTATTGCAGAAAAACTGAACAGAAATAAAGTAATAGCTAAACCCAAAGAATAAACCCTCTTTAATAAAGACATGAAAAAATCCCTTTCACAAAAAACATATTTTTTTTATTTACTAAATAGTATGTAAAACGAATAATCAATAACCCGATTATTATCAAGCAAAATTTGATATTTTTATTTTAGGTGTGTTATATTTTATAATTAATACCCAAATTCACCTAACTGACACAAAGCTAATTTTGATCCATGTTCTGAAAAATAACAAAACAGTAAAAATTATCTGTTTTTTTTCATAAATATCTGGACACTGAATTTGTATAGGATTAATATAAATTATCTTATTTAAATAATTTACAAAAAGTGTTGTTTAAAAGTGCAAGAGCTTGCACTTTTTGTTGGAACATGTGGCATCTATGATATCTGTTGCGCCACGTAAAAGAAAGAACTTGTTACTATATTTAACATTTAGAGAACTATTACATAAATTTAGTACTTCATAATAGTGCTTGAAATTTTATTTTTTTGCTAAAAAAACCGGCTTACTACACATTTTTAAAAGGGCACAATTATACAAAAAAAATTACAAATTTTAATTTATGACAATGCTCTGGAATGAACAATTGACTTAAACTTTTCATTTACTTACTGTTTTATCGGTTTTTTTTAATTATGCAGAGGAAGAGATATTTGGGATGAAAATTCTTCACACATCAGACTGGCATTTGGGGCGGGCTCTTTATGGGCGGAGACGTTATGAGGAGTTTTCGGACTTTTTGGACTGGCTTTTTCAGACAATTGTGGATGAGGAAATTGATGCTCTGCTTGTTGCCGGGGATATTTTTGACACTTCAACTCCGGGGAATTTTGCTCAGGAGCTTTATTACCGGTTTTTATGCCGGGTAGCGGCTTCAAAATGTCGTCATATTGTTGTTATCGGGGGAAACCACGACTCTCCCTCTTTTTTGAATGCTCCTAAAGAACTTTTACAGGCACTTGATATTTATGTGGTTGGTGCAATGACACAAAATCCTGAAGATGAAGTTATTGTTTTATATGATGACAAAAAACCTGCTGCAGTTATTTGTGCTGTTCCGTACCTGAGAGACAGGGACATTAGAATAGCTGAGGCTGGTGAAACAATTGATGATAAAAACGCTAAACTCATCAGCGGATTGAAAAGTCATTATGCCGAAGTCTGCTCTATTGCTGAGCAGAAGCGTTGTGAATTTATAGATGCGGGATTAAAAGATATTCCAATAATTGCCATGGGGCATCTTTTTGCCGCCGGGGGCAAAACTATTGACGGGGACGGAATAAGAGAACTTTATGTAGGCTCCCTTGTTCATGTTGGCAGTGATATTTTCCCTCCATTTATAGATTACGTGGCCCTTGGCCATCTACATGTTCCTCAGATTGTTGGTGGTGCACAAAATATAAGATACAGCGGATCTCCCCTGCCCCTCAGTTTTGGTGAAGCATCACAGACTAAAATGGTTATCATAGTTGATTTTAAAGATTCAAAATTAACTATTAAAGAAAAACATGTGCCATGCTTTATGCAGCTTGTTCAGATAAAAGGAACACTTGATAAAATACTATCAGAGATTAAAGAGCTTAAAGATCAAAACATAGAAGCTTTAATCGAAATAATTTTTACAGATGATGGTATTGCGGCAAATATTCATGAAACAATTTTTGAAGCTGCAAAAGAGACCTCTCTTGAAATTCTCAGAATCAAAACTAAACAGTCAGCCGAACAAATAATGAAAATAATTAATGATAATGAGACTCTTAAGGATCTTACACCTGTTGATGTATTTAATCGCTGTCTTGATGCAGGTGAAGTTCCAGCAGAAGAGCGAAATGAACTGACCGCAACATATAACGAAATTTTACAATCTCTTCAGGACGAAGACATAAATGCAAAATAGACTGACTGACTGACGATGAAAATACTGGAACTTAGATTTAAAAATTTGAACTCTTTATATGGTGAATGGATTATTGATTTAACGAGTCCTGAATATTTAACCGAGGGAATATTTGCATTGACCGGTCCAACGGGCTCTGGAAAATCAACAATCCTTGACGCTATCTGTCTTGCCCTTTATGGAGAAACTCCACGACTTGGAAAGATAAATAAAAACAGTAATGAAATTATGTCAAAGCACTGTGGGGAGTGTTATGCGGAGGTTCTTTTTGAATCTATGGGAGCAAAGTACAGATGTCATTTTGAACAGCGCCGTTCGCGAAAAAAATCAGACGGTGAGTTGCAATCACAGGAACATCAAATTGCAAACGGAAATACAGGAGAACTGATTGAGACTAAAAAGAGTCTTGTCCCAGGGATTGTTGAAGAAAAAACCGGAATGGATTTTGACCGTTTTACCCGCTCTGTTCTTCTTGCCCAGGGTGGGTTTGATACATTTTTAAAAGCCGGCAGTGAACTTAAATCAAAAATGCTCGAGCAGATAACAGGGACAGAAATATATACGGAAATATCCAAACGGGTTTTTGAACGACAGCGGGAAGCAAAAGAAAAACTGAATCTGCTTGTGGCTGAGTCCTCTGGAATTGAAATTCTTGATGAAGAGCAAATTCTGAAAATTAAAGATGACCTCCAGGCAAAACAGGAATCAGAAACCAAGTTGTCTTTAAAATTTACAACAACCCAAAAAGCTATTGAATGGCTTGAGGGAATTAAAAATATCAAAAATGAGATTAACTCTCTTCATAATGAAGCGGCGAAACTCAACAGTGAAATTGAGGCGTTTAAACCTGAGCGGGAAAAACTTGTTCTTGCGCAAAAAGCAGTTTCGCTAAATGAAATTTATGGAACACTATCAGCTGTTCGTAAACAGCAGCTTGATGATGAATCAACACACAGTAAAGAAGATGCAAAACTACCCGATCTAAAAGCTGAACTAAATAATAAATTAATAATTTTAAAAAATGCTGAGCTGGAGAGTGAAAAGGCAAAAGAGAATCTTAAAAAAAACATTCCTGAAATTCAGGAAGTGCGTCTGCTTGATC
>JAFGVO010000153.1 GCA_016937935.1 Deltaproteobacteria bacterium
CGATTTATGAAACCATAAATTCGGCCTCAAACAGGTGGGGGCATGATATGAAAAACCCTGGGGGCATGTTTATGAAAAATGACAGGGTTGGATATTCTGCTGTAACAGCATGGTAGATTGTTGGCCACCACATGTGAACTGAGAACATAATGTTTGAGTAGGGATCAAAGTTAAAAAGAGTTGGTCCGCATGCCTGAAGAATATCAATATTCTGTCCCCATCCTGATGCATCAATAATAAGGGGAGTTTTGTATCCCGCATTTCTCATTTTTGTAATTGCATCTTTATAGGCCAGTACAAACTCGCTGTTTGAAAGACCTGCTCCAACTTCGTTGGCAATGTTTACAAGAAGATTCTCTTCGTATTTTTGAATTACGGCCACAACTTCGGGCTTAATCCACCAGTCAACAACAGCAGAAAGTTTTGTTAAATCACCTGTGGCATCATGAAGTTCAATAATTGGAATGAGCTCATTGTCAATAGCTTTGCCAATAACCGTGTCCATTTGGGCAGCTGTACCATCAGTGGTAGTCCAGACAATTCTTACAGTGTTTGCACCTGTTTTGGCAATCTCAGGAAAAGCAGCACCGGCTTTATCCTGCCACACAGTCATTTTATTAACTCCCCTTAAAATAACTTTTTCATCACAGCGATCGTACAAAAAGCGGCCTTTAACACGATAACCCGGGTGATTGGCTTCGTCAGTGTCAATGTCAGAATCAAAGTCTGTATCAAGTGTAACAGTTACAGCATTGGGGTCGCAATTTGCACAGCTGCTGAGACAATAACCCGTCATCCATGTCTCTGAACATTTACCCCAGCCAGCCTGCTGTGCACAGGTGTAAGTATCCCCCGGCAAAGGTACATCCTCGCAATCAGTATCTCCTGTAAACCCGGAAGTATCAGAATCAACAGCAGAATCAGATTGAGAATCACTGTCTTTAACTGAAGTATCTGAAGTGTCTGAACTGTCAGCAGTGTCAGCAGTTATATTTGAATCAGAGTCGGTGCTGTTATTTATGACACTATCAGACGATGTGTCCAAAATGCCGGAATCACTGTTGGAATCTTCATTGCTGCAGGCTGCAAACAACAGGGTAATGCACATAAGAAACGGCAGTTTAATTTTATTTTTTAACATTCTTAATACCTCCATGGATTTTGATTTAATCTAATATATTTACAATTTTATATACAATATTGGTTATTTCATATTGTATTTTTTTAAAGTGCCCAATTAAACGATAAAAAGGTCAAAAAAAATAAATTAAGAATAAAATGTACTAAAATAGAAAATTAATACTGTGAGTCAGAGAACTTTTTGAGATGGGTCAGGGGGATTAGAATATAAAAGAATTATATTTTTAGTTTAAAATAAACCAGCCTTAAAAATTAATGTTAATATGTTGTTGAAATCGACAATTGATAAAGAAATAATTTCAAGATAAGAATTCCAAGGAGTTAATATGAATAAAAATTTATGGATGTTATTGGTTATTATGCTGACTTCCGGAATGTTCCTGGGCTGTTCTGATGGTGGTGGCGGAAGTAATGATGATTCGGATTTGAACTCTGATACAGCTTTGGGTACAGACTCTGATAGTGACGGTTTTAATGATTCTGATACTGAAAATGATACTGGCAGTGATGAACCGCCCTTTACAGGTGTGTCGTCATGCAGCGACGGAACAATGAACAATAACGAGACCGGTGTTGACTGCGGGGGAAGTTGCGAACTTCAGGACTGCTGCTCTAACGGATATGCTGATATTCACATGGATGAAACAGGGGTTGACTGCGGTGGTGATTGCGGGGATTGCGGAACAGTTAAAACCTATTTTATTGCTAATGACGGTGACGATGACAATAGCGGTACTTCTTCTGATAAACCCTGGCAGACAGTTGAAAAAGTAAACGGCACAGAACTTTTGCCCGGTGATTTTGTACTCTTTAAAAGGGGAGATACATGGCGTGAGGAGTTAATTATAACAAGCTCCGGCACTTCGGAGCTGCCAGTAACTTTTGGCAATTACGGCGGGGGTGATAAACCTCAAATTCTTGGTTCTATCCGTGCAGGGGAGGGGAGTGAGGTTGCGGGTTATTCTAATATCTGGCGATCTGATACAGCTGTTGAACGCCCCGATAATGGAAAAGCTTCCAGCATATTTTTTGGGGAGCAAAACGGCAACACCTCCTGGGGGCGTGTTCTGGCAACAGATGAGACTCCCGAGTGTGATGGTATATATTCGTTTTTACTTGAAGAGTACGACTGGTGCTGGTCAGACAACTCTATTTTTGTGTATGCGGCTGAAGACCCTGATTTGAGATATACCTTTGTGGAGGTGCCACAGAGAAGAACGGCCATAACAATGGAGAGTCACGCTCCCGCACAGTATATTGTTATTGACGGCCTGGAGCTGATGTACACTACCATGTATGGCTACAGCGATGGATGGCCCATGGACTATGAAGTTAAAGGGCTTACCATTCAAAACTGTAACATTGGTTACATTGGTATCCAGGGCGGAGGGGCGGCCATGGGACTTCAGATCTGGCATTCGGATATGATTGTTCGCAATAATCATATTCACGATTGCGGTCGTCGCAGCATCTCCTACAATATCTATCTGGACAATGGACGAAGTGAACATAATCTTGTTTTTGAAAATGTTCTTTTTGAAAATAATGTCCTGTATCACGGGTTTCATACAACAGGCCTTGACATATCCTGTGAGCCAGGCAGCGGGGGAGACACCTTTAATGACACCCTGCGTAATTTTACAATCCGCAACAATCTTATTTATGATAATCCGGACGATGATCCCCAGGCATCTCCAAACGATTTTACAAGTATGGGAATTTATCTTTGGGGTGAAGCAGCGGAGTTTACGGGGTTTCACATTTATAATAACATTCTTAAACACATTAAGCAGAAGGCCCTAATTTTAAACAATGTCAAAAATACAGAAGTGTATAACAACACCTTCTGGAGTATGAATGCCCGTGCGGGAGTTTCCGGAACAGGCTCGGAATATCGTGCACTTGTAAATGTGAGCGGGGGTATTGAAAATCTAAGTTTTGACAATAATCTTCTCTACGGTGATGTAACAAGTGATCAGTACTATCTTCAGCTTGTGACCTTTTCAGGAGGCTCTGAATCAGGTGTTACAAGCATGAACAATAACCTCTATTATCAGGAAGATGAAGGTCAGATTCTCGTAAATACATCCGGGGGAAGCTACGACGCTTCAGAATGGGAAACATATAAAACCGAGACAGGTTTTGACGCTGACAGTCCCGCCCCTTCAGACCCATTGATTAAAGATCCGGCCACATATGATTTTACCCCAATGGCAGGCAGCCCGGCTATTAACAAGGCTACAGAAATATCAGGAAGAACCTATGATTACAACGGAGCACTTTTAACAGACACCCCGGACATAGGCGCAGTAGAGTATTTTGAATAATTGTACCCCCTTCACTTCAATAGAGGGGAGAGGGCTTTGAGATGGAAATGGAATTTTTGGGTTAAGAAAAATGTTATGATATTATCCGAGTGTTTAAAAGAGGAGAAATTAAGATGATGGATTATGATAATCGCAAGTTTAATTCTAAAAGTTCGGTGAATATTTTGTTTCGGTTTGCCTCTTTAATCTTTGCAGCTCTCTTTACAGCCGGGTGCGCAAAGTCACTTCCTGCGGCAGATGTAAATAAAAAATCAGACCCATATGAAGGGGTGAATCTCAATGAGTTAATGAAAGGGACAGAAGGTACTTTTGTCTTTTTGGATGTGAAAAATCAGACCAGGCTTGTTCATGATAAAAAGAGAGCTGAAACCAGGTTTACTCCCTATTCCACATTTAAAATCCCCCATACACTTATTGCTCTTGAAACAGGAGTTGCAACAGGTCCAGAGGCAGAGATAAAATGGGATCAGGAAAAATACCCCAAAGAAGAATGGTGGGATACCAATCTTAAGCCCCGTGGACTTATCTGGGATCAGAATCATACAATCTCCTCTGCTTTTGCTAATTCGTGCGTGTGGTATTACAAGGAGACAGCTAAAAAAATTGGTGCTGAAAAGATGAAGGAGATGGTAGATAAGTTCAATTACGGAAACAGAGATATTTCAAGTGCCATAGACTCTTTCTGGCTTGGTGAAAGCCTGGAAATATCAGCAGTGGAGCAGGTTGATTTTTTAGAGAAGGTTGTAAACAAAGAGCTTCCGTTAAAAGAGACAACTTACACTGACGGGTTGACAGTGTTTAAAAGGGAGAGCAGAGATGGAAAAACTCTCTACGCAAAAACAGGGGGAGGAAAAGATATTGGCTGGTTTGTGGGGTTTATAACCGACAGAGACAACTCTTATATTTTCGCTTTTAATATGCCCGGAACATTTGAAGAGACAGCTGATCGCAAAATAGAAGTTCCCATGAAAATATTACATGAATTAAAGGTGTGGCAGTGATTGACTGATTATTTTACAACAAGGGTTCCCGCAATACTCACATCGCCATTAGAAGAACTGGCTCTGCACGCAGTGTCGGTAGCATTGTCTCCAATTGAAAAAGTATTTATCTCAAGGTTGTAGGTTCCTGGTACAGTGGTTGAATCAGCGTTAAATTCTATTGTGGCAACGACTCCATCATAAAGATATTCCGGACATCCGTAAGATGCGCTTTCAGTCAGATGGGCAAATCCCGTTTGGGTTCTCATAAGACATTCGGGAGGTGTAAATGACTGGTCAGCGGTCAGTGTGATCCCGGCTGGCAAGGCCGTTAACGATGCATGTATTTGAGTGACTTGTGTACATCCGGCAGGAAGAATCAGATACACACTCATGCTTGCTGAGCTTCCTGCATTAATTTCTAAATCAGGAAAACACACTGTTGATGAACTTACACTTAGTCCCGTGCATGAATGAGCAATTATCTCAGATTCAGTATCAATATCCGTGGATGTTTCAGAATCCATATTTGTTTCCGTTTCAGTATCAGTATCAGTTTGAGTATTAGAGTCAGTATCAGTTTGAGTATTAGAGTCAGTATTGGTTTGAGTATTAGAGTCAGTGCCGGCCTGAGTGTTAGAGTCAGTACCGGCTTGAGTATTAAAGTCAGTATCAGAGTTATTGTTAACATCTTGAGTGTTGTTCTCATCACAGGCACAATTTGCAAACAGCATTGCAAAAATTAGAAGTTTCAATATTCTTTTAAAAATCATTTTTAGTCCTTTGTTTTAAAAATTATCGAATTATCAATATGACACTACAATCTTTATTGAAAGTAATATTTTTATTTAATCTTTTAATAAAAACAATAAATAATTAGCAATTCAGTTCAAAAGTGATCTTTGAAACATTCAAAGAATTTCTGCTAAACAGACAGCACATAGTAATGTGAAAAATCAGTCAGGTTTTACATGCCCTGTTTCAAAGAGAATTGCTAATAAGATGTCTCAAAGAATTTGATATGAAAGTGTGGCCCGGGCAGAAAATCATCAATAAAAAGGACAAAACTAAATGCCACCTCTTACGCATCTTGCAAAATTGTATATTCGTACACTGTCTCCCTGAGGGCCGTGTCCATCTTCATATTCAGCAGGGTCTCCACCTTTAGGGTCGCTTCGCTGAGACCCCGCACCATGAACATCGTACCAGATGCCATCTCCGTTAATATTGCCTAAAGACTCTCCAAAGGCGACATAAACAGCCCAGCCACCGGTGGACTCTGCGTCAAAATTATATGATGCATGAGTTGTGCTTGTAAAATAATAACCCCAGTTTCTGTTTCCGTTTTCGTCAATAATTTCTGTGCTGTTAAAAACAGGATCTATCGCCGGTGAATCTGTGGCGCCTGGGGCTCTTGAATAATCAACAATGCTTTGAAGCTCTTTTGCATCGGGCAGTCTCCAGTCGGATTTATCAGCAAAAGTTAGTTCTTCACAATACTTCATTGCATCTTCCCAAAGAACTCCCTCCCCGTTATCATTTTGCATCCAGGTAAGCCCTGTGGCGTTATCAGTAATTGTACCATCGTTATTGTCTAAAAAATTATTTACTCCATAGGATGGATTTCCCCGCACATACATACACATGAATAATTTAGGCTGGCCCATCATTGTTGTTCCGTAACCTTTTATTCGCCCATCAGCTAAATTTAAACCAAACACCATCTGATCATCAATGGTGTTGTCTCCCACATAAATGTTGCTTGAAACATACTGGGAGTCAATTATTCTGGGCCCGTCTGAACCGTATTCAAAGTAAGAAAAATAATCAGTATCAATAAAAGGTATGGGTAAACTCTCATCACAGTCCCCGGTCATACAGATACTTACGTCTTCTCCCCTGAAGTCCATTAGTGAATACAACTCTTTAATTGTGGGAAGACGCCAGTCATCATACCCTGCAAGATTAAGCGAATCCGCTCCGGCTATGGCATCATCTAAACTCATTGCAGAACCGGGATTCTGCTGCCACATCAGTCCCGTATTATTATCTGTAATTGTTCCATCTCCATTATCTGTATAAGATGCCGGTATGGATTTGTATTCTGCATCCTGACCGGTAAACGAGCTTCCGCAGGTTATTGTAGATATAGAACCGTAACAGTCTGACTGCATGGTTTCGATAATTGGATACGACAATAAATCTGCACCCGAATCAGCATATGAATTCGAGTCCGGGTCCAAATCCGAAACAGTGTCAGTGTCATCATCAGATGAATCACCATTGGAACTGTCATTTGAGCACCCGTTGAGACCCGCAATTAAAAGGGCAAAACAGATAGCTATAAATATCAGGCTGAACCATGCGCCAACATCAAATTGGGACTCACTTGGAAAAAATTTAATTTTCGATTTTTTCATTTTGTATCTCCTTGTAAAAGCCGAAAAATATCTCCGGCATTTTAAAAATATACACAGTAATTGTGGAGAAATTATGGATACAAAATGGTTTTGTCGTGGGGTTTAATTAAAGGTGTAATAGAAGAAATTTAATTGGAAAAGCGTCTGGCGGCCAGGTAAATCAAGGCAACTGTTGAGTAGCCGATGGCCCCTGCAAAGATTACTGTGGAGAATCCCACATTGGTGATTGCCGTCATTGCAAAAGCAGAACCAAGAACTGAGGAAAGGGTGGCCAGTGTGTAGCACAGGGGAATCGTACTGCCCTTTTCATTCTTTACCAGCGCAGAAACGCCAAATGGAAAGAATGTGCCAAGGACAAGGCCCGATGGAAGCACAGCAATGAAGACGCCGATAATTTTTACAATGAGCGGAATTGAGAGAAGATATCTGTTGAACAGCTTGACTGCGATGATTCCCCAGACGATGGAGATCAATGTGTAACCAATCATTGTCAAGGGACCGCGCATAATTTTGTATTTGTCCTGAGCCATTGCCCCAAGACTGTTGGATAGCAGGAACACAGCAAGGATTACCGCAACTGCATAAAGGGGATTACCCATAAAGAGCTCAGTCTTGGCAATGAGGCCGATCTCAACCAGCATGTATGAAATACCGGAGAATAGAAAGTACAGCAGCCACAGAAATGGAAGGCGTCCGTGTTTACCACCTGCAAACCTGGCTACGAGCATTACAATAATTGAAACCAGTGCAAACAGGATCACTGTAAAGACTTTAATCCAGTTGGCTGCGTAAAGCATGTCGCTGATTTTTTCTTTTTCCGGAAACAGCTGGAATCCTTCAAGGGTAACGTGTCTGCGAAATGGCTTGTCGTCTGTGAGCATCAGGTTTTTGATTTCTGCATCCGTAGCGTTCATCGCATCTACAAAGTCTTTCCGTATCTTAACATTTGGAGCATAAAAAATCTGTTGTCGCCGCTCTGTATTTCGAATCGCCGACATAACAGCTCTCAAGTGTTCTGGACGCAGGCCATCAGGACGAACTACCAGGCTTTGTATAAACTCGGAATGCATGTATCCAAATGCGATCACCGCCTGATCAAAGTCGGGCATGTTGCGCTCTTTGAATAATTTTTTAAAAGCGTGAATTTTGGTGTAGCAGGGTTGATTTACGAAGATTATCATACCCCCTTTATTAAGGTGATCAAGATAAGAGGCCATAGCTTCGTAGGTGTCAAGATATTTTCTGGTATGGCCTGTGCGTGTGGCGTTTACAGCGCCGTTGGTAGCCACAAAGATAAGGTCGTATTTATCGTGAGTCTGATTGAGAAAGTCACGTCCCTCCTCTGTGACCAGATTGATATTGGGTCGTTCAAAAAAGGTCACCAGATTGTGATCTGCCACCGCCGGATTATATACTGCGGAAACAACTGCGGGATTCAGCTCCACACCTGTTATCTTTGCATCTCCGTCCCCAAGGGCATCAAGGAGTACCATGTCCTTTCCTACTCCGGCGAACATAACAAGAATGTTCCTTGGATTAAAACCGAATGCATAGGGCAATGTATGGTGCAGATGAGAGGCGGCTATTTGTTCTTTAGAAACTTTCCCCGGATTATATTCCTGAAACCAGACATTGCTCATGCCGTCGTCCTGCACAACAATTGAGGGATGTATGCCTCGTGCCATATGCAATGCCTTGCGTCTGATAAGACTTGTTCTAGTCAGTTCGTTCCATCGTGAGCTTACTTCATCTACTTCGTCCGGCTTCAGCTGACCCATGAGGGTTCGTGCGAGTATTCCGATATTGGGATGCTCTTTAAAAACCAGATGGTTGAAGGAGAGCACTTCGATAACAACAAAGACGGTAACTGCAGCAGCTATCGCCACCTTTTTAAATTTGAATGTAACGTTAAAATAAAGGGCCAGTGAGAATAGGAGCAGGGCTCCTATGACCTCGGGTAGATCTGTGTAAGTGAACAGCAGCGGGGTGATCAGACATCCAAGAGCAGCTCCGCTCAAGTCGAAAAAATACATTTTGCCTATTTGATGGGATTGGAGTGTGAAATAGCTTGAGAGCAGAAATCCGAATATGAAATAAGATGGTATAAACAGCCCTGAGTATATAAGAAGTTTGGAAACGGAATTTACAAGATTATTGAAAATCAGGTGAATCTCACTGAAGAATGTATTGGTTATTAGAAAGAAAATGATAAATGATGCAAGGAGTACGGGAAAGACCCCAAGGGAAAATCTAACGATGTTTTTTTCAATTTTAGAACGATCGGAATAATGAAAAAACATGGAACCGATAGCCAGTCCGAACAGGGCGATGGGAATGGCAAGAAAGTTGCTGATACTGCCTAGAAAAAAAGATAGCATCCGCACCTGAATAAGCTCCAGCATGAGACACAGCATTCCTACGAGAAATACACCGATGTATATTTCTTTATTTTTTAGTTCAATTTTCGTATTCATTACAAGTTCCTGTTTTTATAAGGTTAGTCAAAATCAGCTCACTCTATTACTTGATTTAATAACTTGCATTAAGCCTTATTACTGTCCACAAAAAGTGATTTACTATGATTTTTATCCATTCACAAAGCATTTTAATTATTTTGAGTTTTCATTAGGGTAAAGAGAAGTTTAAATCCGGATTATTTACCTGATTATTGAAAAGATACGCGGACCTCTCCGTCCCCTTCTATATTGCATATAAGGCTGTTATCTGAAATTGTGCATTCTCCCCTGGCTTTTCCACCAGGGGTCACGGTAATTTCGCGATTTTTTTCGTACCCTTCCGGCAGGTGAATTATTGTTTCGCCGTACCCTTTGCGATTTTCCCAGTACAGAGTGAACCCCTTGTCATCTGTTTGAAAGCTTATGGGCGCTCCGCTGATTCGTTGCGGATATGGGCGCCTGACGAAATTGGCACGAAGAGCACCGGTATCGTCAATGATGCTCAGATCCTCCATGTTCCACCCGTCTTTAACATCTTTTTGCCAGCCCGGTGTGTAGTTCCACTGGGCACCGGATATAAAGTAGCGATCAAGCCAGTCAAACTGTGCTTCCATATAGCCTTGGCCGTTTTCTGTTGCGGCGGGGGCACCGAACTCACCGAGGAACATGGGGACATTCTCGATTGCTGCCTTTGCACGCAATTTATTCAGATCAGGGGCGGGGTCAGTTTTAAGCCACTTTCCCTGAAGAAGAACAACCCCGTTGTAGTAGTGGGGCGAGTAGGCAACATTATCCAAATCAATCATTGGGACGTTATTAATTCGTACTCCACCAGTTACAAGGGCATGGGCGGGAACAAATAAAATTGCGTCCGGATCAGCTTTGCGGATGCGCCGGCCAATCTGATCAAACAGTGTAAAAAGATCGTCATCATCTCCCCATGGCTCGTTTATGAGATCGTATCCTATTACATTGTCGTAAGGCAGAAGACTCTTTGCAACAGTCTCGACCATTTTAAGATAGGCACTTTTTGCACCATAGGCATCACTGTGAAAGTCACTCCAAATGGTAATAAGAGATTCATCTGACACCATGTTTATTCCCCACAAAGTACAGGCTTCACCATTGTCCGGAGTGGAAAGTTTAACCTGCGGGGTGACTGCCCATCCCGGAAAACCCTCACCGCAGCCGTCAAGTGAATATCGTGAATAGGCATCCTGATGAAAATCAGTCACAACGTAAAGTCCAAGCTCATCTGCCCAGTCAACAACCTTCATGAAGTATGTCAGGTACTCATTGTTATACTCTCCCTGTACGGGTTCAAACGCTTCCCAGATAAAAAGCAGCCGTATAGTATTAAACCCTAATCTGGGAAGTATTTCCAAATCTGTGATGTCACTAACTGGTGTAAACGGAGGTACTTTTGAATTACCGGCAACATTAACACCCCGTAACATTACAACCCCTCCTTTAGCATCCCTGAAATAGTGACCGTCTGCAACAAGGGGAGCCGCATTTTTATTAACGTCAAGGGAGAGCGGTGGAAGCACCGTGTCTGTATCAGTGCCTGTACCTGTATCCTTGGAAGTATCATCGTCAGTGCTGTAGTTTTTGTCACCGTTACAACCGGCAAGATAAACAGATGCCAAAGTAATAATCAATATTCTATAAAGTAAAGGTATCATCCCTTGTGTATAGTGTTTTGTCGCAATTTTGAAAAGATAAAACCAATTAAAAATCAATTAGATCCCTCCATTACACTGACACTGTCAATAGTAGTGACTGTCCCCAAAAGGTTCTCCCAAAAGGTTGCCAAAAGGTTCCCAAAAGTTCTCCCAAAAGTTCTCCCAAAAGTTCCATGAAGCCAATAATACAGCTTGCGATACAGCGGACATAATTAAATGTTTATACCCCTGACATCTTTAGTGTTACTTACACCTTTCAGATCTAGTATTTGCAAAGTATTACATTAGTGCTATAATTGCATATTCACTAAAGTTCTATTGGCGCCATTAATCGCGTCTGTAGGGGTCATTAAAAAATACGAGGGAAACATGAAAAACATCATTATTATCTGGCTGCTTGGATTACTAATTGTCGCTTGTTCCGGTTCCGGCACAGACAATCAAACGGACACAGCTTCGGAAATCGATACTGTCGTCGATACGGAAACTGGTGTGGACTCCAACAGTGATACCTCTGATACGGATACCGCTGATACTGATACTGCTGATACTGATACTGCTGATACGAACACGGCAGACACGGATACTGTTGATACTGACACGGTTGATACTGATAC
>JAFGVO010000017.1 GCA_016937935.1 Deltaproteobacteria bacterium
TAAAAACAGAGGTGAAATCAACAGATTAGCCTCCGTCCTGGATCACTGGATCACTCCGTCCTGGATCAATTAGCCTCCGTCCTGGATCACTCTGGATCACTGGATCGCCTAAATCACTGTTCGTGATTGCTTCTTATTATTTTTTAAATTGCTGAATCGGGTCTGTATAGATGAGCTCAATTTATTTATTGTTAAAATTCCATCTGTGAATATACACTTGAAGAATGTCAATTGCAGCGGGAGTGACACCTGGAATTCTGCTTGCCTGGCCAAGAGTTTGAGGATTTGAATATTCGAGTTTTTCTACAATCTCACCTCTAAGTCCTGGGATTCCTCTATATTTCATGTCCGTGGGGAATTTAATATTGTCTATCTCTTCAAGTTTTTTTGCCTGTGACTTTTGTCTGTCCAGATAGCCGTCATATCTAATATTTACTTGAAGGCGAGCCAAAGCCTTTTTGCTTAATTGCTCAATCCATGGTGCAAAATCTACTATTTTTAATAACTCACACCCTTCACGCACAGCCAGTTCATAAAGAGTTGTAGTTTTTTTAATTAAAGAGAGCCCACCTTCACTTAAACGGGTATTTATTATTTTACTCGGATTAATCACTGTTTCTCTCAATTTTTTTTCTCCGGTTTCAATTTCAACCATCAGCGCTTTAACCCGTTCGGCATGCTCTTTTGATATAAGTCCGGTTCTTACCCCTTCACTGTAAAGCCTCTCATCACTATTGTCTTCTCTCAATAAAAGTCGGAACTCTGCTCGAGAAGTGAAAATTCTATATGGCTCATCTACACCTGTTCCTGTGAGGTCATCAATCATAACGCCAATATAAGCCTCATCACGCTTAAGAATTATTGGCTCTTCACCTTTAACACTCAATGCAGCATTGGCACCTGCAATAAGTCCAAGCGCCGCAGCCTCTTCATATCCTGATGTTCCGATAATCTGTCCAGCCAGAAATAATCCTTTCAAACTCTCAACCTCAAGATTCCGTGTAAGCGACTGGGGCTGAACTGCATCATACTCAACCGCATATCCCCATTTTAAAACCCTTGCATTTTCAAGACCTGGAATTGCATGAAGCATATCCAGCTGAACATTACGAGGAAAACTTGTTGACAGGCCTGCAGGATAGATAACTTTTCCATCTTTGTCTTCAGGCTCTAAAAATATCTGATGTCTCTCTTTTTCGGGAAAACGTTCTATCTTTGTTTCAATAGAAGGACAGTATCTTGGACCAATTCCAGAGATATTCCCGCTGTACATTGCTGAGAGTTTTAAATTTTTATTGATTACCGTATGACTCTTTTTTCCTGTGTATGTAATGTGACATTTCAATTGAGGAAGAGAGTAATCTTTTGTGGAAGGGTCAAAAAATGGTGGGGGATTGTCACCCGGCTGGGACTCAAGCCCTGAAAAGTCAATACTGTCGGCAGCAATCCTTGGGCAGGTTCCGGTTTTTAATCTTATAAGAGGAAGTCCACTCTCTTCTAAAGATTTTGCCAGTTCAACAGATGGATTTGCACCCATTCTTCCCCCTGGAATAAGCTCATCACCAATAAACAGCATTCCCCTTAAAAAAGTTCCAGTAGTTACAACTACTGCTTTTGCAAAAATAAGCTTTCCTGATTTGAGATAGACCCCTTCTATCCTTCGCAGGCTCCCATCACCAGTCCATTTCAAGCCCATAGCAAAGTCTTCAATAATTTCACCTTGACTGCTGTAATTTGAGAGCAGGGTTTTCATGGTTTTTACATATTCAGACGAATCTGTCTGAACACGGGTGGATTGAACCGCAGGACCTTTTGCACTGTTAAGAGTTCTAAATTGAATACCGCTTTTATCTGTTACATAGCCCATAATTCCTCCAAGGGCTACGATTTCTCTTACCAGGTGACCTTTTCCAGGACCTCCAACTGCAGGATTGCATGGCTGTGTACCAAGTGTATCGACAGAGGGTACAATTAGGGCTGTTTTCTGATTTAACCTGCAAGATGCAGCATATGCCTCACATCCAGCATGTCCACCACCAATAACTACAACATCAAATTTGTTCATTTTATTAACCATTTTTTATCTGTTTACCCAAAAAATTCGATTTTAAATAACACGAAAATAACTAATGAGGTAGTCCACTTTGACATCTTGCTGCAAATAAGATATTAATTAGCCAAATTTTGAGGGAAAAAAGCATGCCAAACTGGGATACAAAAATATTAGAGAAATTATTACTGGTTCAAGAACAAGATCTTGAGATACGTAAACTTGATGAAACTATACAGGATCTTCAGAAACGCTGTATGCAGGAAGATCCCCAACTAAATATGTTGAAGGCAGAATTAAATGAACTTGATGAGACACTTGAAACAACTAGAAAGCAGCGGGATCTGTACGTCAACACTCTTGACGACATACAGAATGCTATCAAAGGATTGCTCGCCAACAGAACTAGAGCATTTAAACCAAGAAACCGATCCTCAACTGAAGCTTTAAGAACTGAAGAAGAAAAATTAAGTGTGCTTATTGTTGAAACCGATGAGCAGATTTTAATATTAGAAGAGAATTTGATAAATACGGATCTTTTAATTAAAACAAGAACAGTTGAAGTGGAACAGGCAAATCAGAAGCCTGAAGCTGAAATTCTCAATTTGAAAATTAAAATTGATTCTCTACGTGAGATACGCAATAAAGATGTTGCAGATATTTCCCCGCCACTTCTGAGAAAATATGACCGGTTGAGTAAATCCCGATCGGGTATTGCAATGACTATCTTAAAAAATGGTATCTGCGGTATCTGTCGCATGGAAATGCCAACAGGAATAAGATCAAAACTTTTAAAAAATGAACATATCGATTCCTGCCCTGCATGTGGTCGTATGATTGCAAGGGTTGAAAATACCATTGACTACACACAATCAATTAATGATGCGAGACTTGAACAGGAAAAGAAAATGAAGGATGAAGCCAGACTTGCATTATTGGAAGAGGCAAATCAGAACTCTGATACTGATAGTGATAATGACAGTGCTGGAGGCTTAAAAAGTAAAAAGAGTCTACATCGAAAAAAGACTCTTAAAAAGGCTATTTCCCTTAAAAAGGATTTTCAAAAAGAGATTACTGAGGAACCTGAATCAAAAAAGGCAAAAAAAGTAGAGACACCTATTGAACCTTTAAAAAAATCATCTACTAAAAAAAATTCAGTCAAAAAAGAGACTAAAAATAAAGCCTCAACACCAAAGACGTCAGTCAAAAAAGAGCCTGCGCCAGTTAAAAAAGAGCCAGCTAAAAAAGCGCCAGTCAAAAAGGCACCAGCTAAAAAAGTGCCAGTCAAAAAAGAGCCTGCGCCAGTTAAAAAAGAGCCAGCTAAAAAAGCGCCAGTCAAAAAGGCGCCAGCTAAAAAAGCGCCAGTCAAAAAGGCTCCAGTCAAAAAAGAGCCAGCTAAAAAAGCGCCAGTCAAAAAGGCGCCAGCTAAAAAAGCGCCAGTCAAAAAGGCACCAGCTAAAAAAGTGACTGCTAAAAAAAGCTCTTCTCGAAAGAAAAAATAAATATATATGTCAGAATCCTGGAATAGACGTGAGTTTATAAAGCGTGCCGCTGCAGGAACTGCAATATTGGGAACTACCGCGGGAATATCTATTGCCGCCAGTGATAGTGGTCGTAAGGAATCTGACAAAAAAGCAATCATTAATCAGGTTCGAGATTTTACAGCTGTAAAAACTGATAAGCGACCACTATTAATAGTTTCAAACGGCTCACCTGAAAAAGCTTTAAAAGCTGCAATCACAAAATTGGGTGGTATTGAAAAATTTATATCAAAAGGTGACACTGTAGTATTAAAACCCAATATCGGCTGGGACAGAACTCCTGTTCAGGCTGCAAATACAAATCCCATTGTTGTTAAAACCATGGTTGAATTGTGTTTTAAAGCGGGTGCAAAAGAGGTTATTGTAACAGATAACTCTTGTAACGATCCTGCTCGTTGTTTTACCAGATCAGGAATTTGGAAACTGGCTGAACAGGCAGGTGCAGAAATTATTCTTCCCGCAGAACATAGATTTTCTGATTTTAATCTTGGTGGAGTAATACTGGGAACCATGCCGGTTCTTACTCCTGCTGTACACTGTGACAAATTCATAAATATGCCAATTGCCAAGCATCACGGATTATCAAAATTTACAGGTGCTATGAAGAATCTCTACGGCGTTTTAGGTGGAAGACGAAACAGACTTCACCAGAGTGTTGATGATTCAATTGCAGATCTCGCTGATTTTATAAGACCAACATTGACAGTAATGGATGCAACAAGGGTACTGATGCAAAATGGTCCACAGGGTGGAAACATCAGCGACACAAAACAGTTGAATAAAATCATTGTATCTACGGATCAGGTAGCCGTTGATGCAGTCTCATGTCAGTTAATTGGTTTAACACCAGGACAGCTTCCTTATCTAAAAAAAGCCCAGGATAGAAATCTTGGTATTAGTGATATTAGCAAAATTGAAGTTGTGGAGATTTTTGATGAACAGGGATAAAACCCTCACAAGCAGATGGAAAAACTTCAGATATGCGAGAAGAATTTTTCAGATTATCTCTCTTTTTCTCTTTCTTTTTCTAATATTTGCCACAGCTGCATTAACCGGTGCAGGATTTGATTCACATAATTCAGCATCTCTTCCTTATCAGGTCGAACTCTTTTTAAACATGGATCCCCTTGCAGCACTCACTGTTTTGCTTTCAACATTTACAATTCCATCCACAATGCTGATCAGCCTTTTTATTATTGCTCTTACAATTTTTACCGGGCGCTCATTTTGCGGATGGATATGTCCCCTTGGAACATTAAACCATGGGGTTTCAGAATTTAAACCTTCACTTTCAGCAGGAAAAAAAGTAAAAATAAATGCACCTAAAAAGAGTGCTAAAATAAAATATTTATTTTTGATAACTCTTTTAATAACTGCTTTTTTCGGTTCTGCGGCAGCTGGTATATTTGATCCAATTTCTATTGTTACAAGAGGTGTTGCCCTTACAGTTCTTCCTGTTATAAACTACTTTGGTGAAAGCTTTACACATTCTGCATTCAGCTCACAATCACTATTTGCTAAAAATCTGGCCGATACTCTTTACAGTGCAGGAGCCGGAGTCCTGTTTCATAAAAGTGGACTTATTACTGCATCAGGGGTTTTGCTATCGATCTTTTTCGCATCAATTTTAATTGCAAACAGATTTGTCCCGAGAATGTGGTGCAGATATTTCTGTCCCCTTGGCGCCCTTTTAGGACTCTTTAGCAGGTTTAGCCTGTTTGAGTTGAAAAAAGATAAAAGCAAGTGCACTGACTGTAAAAAGTGTGAACAGTTCTGCTCTCAGGCGGCATCACCAATTCCTGGCACTAAATGGGAAAGAGCTGAGTGTGACCTCTGCATGAATTGTGTATCTGTATGTGATGATGATGCACTATCTTTTGGCCTTTCCGGATTTAAGGAAACCACGTCTAAAGATGCTCCCGATATTTCAAGAAGACATGTTATTGAAAGTGCTGTAGCCGGCGCTGTAATTGTTCCTGTACTTAGAACAGGAGCTCTTAATACGATCAAGGGACGTCCTGACCCTGCGTGCATCAGACCTCCAGGTGCAATTATTGAAGAAGACTTTTTAAAGAGATGCATCAGGTGTGGACAGTGCATGAAAATATGCCCAAACAATGCACTTCACCCCGCGTTTGATGAAGCCGGCCCCGAAGGGCTTTTTACCCCGGTGCTTGTTCCTAAAGTCGGCTATTGCGAACCATCCTGCACCCTGTGTACGCAGGTATGTCCTACCGCTGCAATCAAGCAGGTTTCTGAAGATCAGAAAACCGGTGTAAATAATGCCAAACTTTTAAAAATTGGAACTGCATTTATAGAACAGGGAAGGTGTCTTCCGTTTTCTATGGACACACCATGCACAGTATGTGAAGAGTTCTGCCCGGTATCTCCCAAAGCAATCAGACTTGAAGAGAGAAGTTCAGTATTCAAATCAGGGGCTGAAAACAAAAAACTCCTTGCTCCATTTGTAAATCCTGATCTCTGCAGCGGATGCGGAGCATGTGAAAACGCATGCCCTGTTCATGATCAGCCCGCAATTAAAATTACAAGCTCCGGTGAATCAAGATCCCCTCAAAACAAATTAACATTAAAATAAATTATCCATAAAAATTGATTTTTAAAAACTCCACAAAGATGCTGCCGCAGAATGTGCAGCACTGAAGGCCATTGCCGAGCAGACAATCACCCTTTAATAGCCATCTCTCAGGTTAGGTTTGAGGGTAAGGTTTGAGGGTAAGGTTTGAGGGTAAGGTTTGAGGGCAAGTTAACAGTTCTTCAATTCAGTAAAAAATTAATTACACAAATTTTGTTACACTCCCTTTTAACGAGAGGTATGCCAGTGTATATGCCTGTAGAAGTGTTTTTAACGAGAGGTACGCCAGTGTACATTGTTTTTAAAGTGCTTTTTATGAGAGGTACACACTGTGTCACCGGAACTTTGTTTGCAGATCCGGGTTGTTTATTAACACTGACTGACTCCTTTGATTTAACTCAGGTTGTTATTATTCCTGTGTCTCTTAGTGATGTGTAACAGCCTATGCCTATAATTATGTGATCAAGAACCGGGATATCAACTAAATTTCCCGCTTCGATCAATCTTTTAGTCAGGGCTATGTCGGCTGAGCTTGGTTCGCTGTCTCCTGACGGATGATTGTGAATTGCGACCATTCTTGTGCACGCTTCTTTTATTAATGTTCGAAAGACCTCTTTGGGGTTGACCTGGCATTCGTTGACTGTACCTTTGGCAACAATGTCCTCTTTTATGACCTCGTTTTTATTATTGAGACCAATAACCAGAAAAACCTCCTGTTGTTTAAATGACATTCTTGCTTTATAGCGTTCATAAATGTCACGGCTGCAGGTGAAGCGATTGTTTTTACGGGCTTTTGTTTCGCTGATTCTCATCCCCAGTTCTATAGCGGCTAAAATTCTGGATGCCTTGGCTGTTCCTACTCCTGTAAAACCCGAGAGAGAACCAAGTCCCTGAGATGTTAAGCCCTGAACTCCTCCTACAGTCGTGATTATATTTGATGCGACTTCAATTATTCCAGCTCCTTTATGGCCTGTGCCCAGAAGTATGGCCAATAATTCATTGTCGCTCAGATATTCAGCCCCTTTTTCTCTCAAACGTTCTCTTGGCATGTTTTTATTAAAATCTTTTATTTTATAATTGTTCATAATAATTGATTGAGCAATTCTTATGCCAAAAGATAATTTATAAAAACTTCACTGTTTACGGTAATTTTGTATAATTTTCAGGTGGCATAACTGGCATAAAAGTGGCCAATTTATGCCAATGTGCAGCAGCTATTTTTGTAGGGGCTGGTTTAGTGAAGGCAGAGGGGCATTTAATGGTGGTAATGAATTTACTGTCTCGGGTTTTTTATCAATTTTTTGAGGCTGAGGCTTTGGCTGAGGTTCAGGGGACGGAGGTGAGAGTGGTTTTGCAGGTTCTTTTTTTGCGGTGGATCCAACAGGTTCGGGTGAGAGTGGTCTGGTTGCCTTGCTCTTATGTTGTTCCGGCTCAACCGGGGCTGTGTTTTGTTGTTTGGCTGCAGCTGGTTGTTCAGGAACCTTGCACTGATTTTGATTATTTGCAGTATCTTTGCTGACAGTTTTAAAAGAAGGGCAATGTGTTGCTCTTTCTACAATGTCACCGCATGAGATATTTTTAAAACGTTCTTCTTTTGGAAGAATTCCAATGGGAGCATCATCCCAGGCAAAAACAAGTGCTGCCCCTGTAAAAATAGTTGATTTTGAATCAAAATTACTGCCGGCCTGAACAATGGCGGCATCAAGCTGCAAATCAATTTTATCTCCAAGGTTGAGCACAAATTGAAGTCCTCCACGCATTCTAAAGGAGAAACTGTATTCCAGTTCAAGTGTATTTGACACCATATTATCAATAACGTAATCGTTTACAGTTACTGTTTCAACCATCCCGTCAGGGCCATATACAATATTCAGGTCATCTTCTGAGAGTCCTTCAAGATATTTCTGCATATTGTCATATTTAATAACGGTGTCGATATTAAAACTTGGCGCTATTTCGAACCATCCTGTTATACTTAAAAATTTTACCGGATTTACCTCTATCCCGAGACCTATATTTATTGGAATTGTAACGTAGTTGAATTCATTGCTAAAAAGTGCAGTCGGAACAGAGCCCATGAAAATAGAAAATGACGCTTTGGGCATTCCGTTTGCATAGCGGTTTCCAATTGGAATTCCATAAACAGCAACAGCAGAGCCGGAAACACCATTTAAATATTTGTTATACTCCGGGGGGTTTATTCCCACATAATTCAATCCGAACTGAGAACTAAGTTTTCCTGTTGTTGAAGTGAAATTGGCATTATATCCAGCAAAGTTGACAGAACCTCCTTCAAGCATAAAACCGTGATGATAGGAAAATGATACAGTTGATCTCGTGGTATCAAAAGTTGATACAGCAAAACTGTGAGTTCCTGACAGGGCGCTAACTTTAAAGGATATAAAATTTAAAATAATTAAGGCAAACAGGGTTTTATAAAATAGAGTTCTTTTTTTCATAGCAGAGCTTGTTAATTTCACCTTTCCTTTTATTAATATAATTCATCAATTAACAAGTGCCCGTATAATTTTTAAAAAATTTAAACATAGAAGTATGATTTCTTTTTTGTTATTTAAAATCTTCAATATTTTTAAAGTTAAAAAATAAAAATAAGAAAAGGTAATTTTATGGAGATTGTTAAATCATTTTTTACTCAGGAATTTTACGGTATAGTTATCTGGGTCTACTTTGCAGCCCTTGGGGCTGTCCTTGCAGGTTTTATCGGTAAAAAGATAATTGCAGTAATTTTAGATCGACTGAATATCCTCGCATCTAAAACAAAAATGGAATTTGATGATATTTTTATCAATGCACTTACTAAGCCATTACAATTGGGGTCGGTTTTTGGGGGAATTTTTATTGCTCTGATAATTCTTCCTTTGCCAAGTGAGCCTTTGGATATTAATAAATTCATACATCAGATGCTTTCATCAACATCACTGGTTTTAATAATATGGTTTGCAATAAGATTTGTTGATGGAATGGCTAACTGGTGGGAAAAAAAGGCCGAATCAACTGAAAGTAAACTGGATGATCAGTTAGTGCCTATAGTGCGAAAAAGTACAAAGGTCTTTTTGTATATAATTGGTTTTGTGCTTATTCTTCAAAACCTGGGATACTCGGTTCAGAGTCTTCTGGCCGGCCTTGGTATTGGAGGTTTGGCAGTTGCCATGGCTGCAAAAGATACGGTAGCCAATCTCTTTGGCTCAATTGTAATCTTTTTAGATAAACCATTTCAGGTTGGAGACTGGATTGAATTTTCGGGAGGGGAGGGGACTGTAGAAGAGATAGGTCTTAGGACAACAAGAATCAGAACCTTTGCCAACAGCCTTATTACAGTGCCAAATGCAGCCTTTACAACCGATCCTGTAAACAACTGGTCCAAAATGCAAAAGAGAAGAATTAAAATGAGTATTGGCGTGACCTATGGTTCATCTTCAAAAAATATAAAAAAACTGCTTGATGATTTGAGAGCAGTTATTGCTGCCAATGATAAAATACGTAATGATTTTTATCTTGTAAATTTTGATAACTTCGGTCCGAGCAGTCTTGATATATTTATTTACTGTTTTACAGTTACAACCAACTGGGCCGAATTTTTGCAGGTAAAAGAGGACTTTCTATTTGAGATAATGAACGCTGTTGAAAAACAGGGTCTGAGTTTTGCATTTCCCACCCAGTCACTTCATATTGAATCATTGCCTGGTGGCGGTGACGTGCTCTCTTCCCAGCGACCTGTTTAGAAGAGGGGGAAGTTAGTTTTTTAATGATGCTTTAGGGCGTCATTAAGGCTTTTTTGATAGGGCTTTTTATTCTTTGCAAGTTTAACTGCCATTTTAATATATTCAATACCAGCCTCATAGTTATTAAAACCTTTAATTTCAACCAATCCAAGATTGTTATATAAATCAGGGTTTTTTTCAATTTTAAGAGCCTTTTCAAGATACTCTTTTGCTGCATTCCACTGTCTGTTTTTAATATTGATAACTGACAAAGAGAACAGTGCCATATAGTTGTTTTTATCAGTTAAAAGCAGTTGAGTGTAAATCTTTTCAGCACCTTTTAATTGACCTGTTTTTTTATAAAGAGAGCCGGCCATTAAAAGTGCACTCAGGTTTTCCGGGTCAAAAATTAATACGTCAAGTACTGTCTCAAGTGCTTTGTCATCCATGTGCAGCTGTTTATAGATGTCTGCTAAATCCAAAAGAAATCTCGGATTTTGAGGGTCTTGTTCAGTGAGTTGCAGATACTCTTCAAGAGCAGCTTCGTAGTCTCCGTTATCCATATGACTGGCAGCCCTTTGCTGAGCATTAAAAAGTTCAATCATATCCTTTGGATCTTTTAAATGTTTTTTTGACGTATTGTTGTCACCGCTGCCAATAAAGTATCCAAGGGCTTTTAGCTGCTCTTCAGTCTGCTGATCTATTGCAATTTTATGACTGTTTTTATCTTCAGTTTCAAGCTGCTTATCAATAACGATTTTTAGCTCTGCGGCAACTTGAGGTTCCTTTTCTATAATATTTTCTTTTTCAATGGCCCCACCGTTAATGTTGTAAAGTTCACTTTTGGGAGCATCAATATAAAAATAATTTTCATGACGGACTCCTTTTAATTCTGACCAGTTAAACGTGCGGGGAATAAATGCTTCACTGTAAACAGTTCTATCCTCTTTTTCCAGACCTTTAATTAACGGGATGGTTGTTTTTCCGTCAATTGGTAAAGTGTTTTTAATATTCAGAATATCAAAAATGGTGTCAGCAATGTCTGTCTGGCTCACTCTTAAATCTACAACCTTTCCGTTGTACAGATTTTCAGGAAATTTTATAATTAACGGAATGTGAGTGGTTGAACGATAAATAAACATTCCATGGGTTTTTTCTTTATGTTCTCCAAGACTCTCTCCATGGTCCCCTGCAAAAACTATGATTGTGTTGTTGTACAAGTTTTCTTTTTTTAGTTTATCAATAACATATCCTATCCAGTCATCCATGTATGCTATTTCGCCGTCGTATGGATTTTGATATGCATCTTTAAAAGGAACTGCCGGTTTATAAACAGCATGGGGATCATAATAGTGGAGCCATAAAAAAAATGGTTGTTTTGTTAAACTCTCTTTAACTGTATCAAACCATTTAACCGCAAGATAGCTTAGCTCTTTTGCTGTGCGCTCTATTGGAAGCCGCCCTTCTTGTTGGGGCTTAACAAATTTGTCATTGTAATATTTAAAGCCCTGGTCAAGGCCAAACCTTCGATTTAAAATAAAAGAGGCGATAAACGCAGTTGTGAGATAGCCTCGTTTTGAGAGTATTTCTGCAATAGTATCAATTTTATCGGGAAGTTTATAAATGTTATTGTCCCTGACACCAGTGTGATAGGGATAGAGTCCTGTCATAATAGAAGAGTGTGCAGGGAGAGTAACAGGCTGAACACTGAATGCTTCTTTAAACAGAACGCCGTCTTTAGCAAGTAGATCAATGTTGGGTGTTTTGATTTTTTTATAACCGTAACAGGCTAAGTGATCGGCTCTTGTGGTATCTGCGGTAATAATAAGAAGATTGATTTTTTTATTTAAAGGAGTTGTTGGATTTTTATTTTCTGAAGTTCTATCTGGTGTTCTGTCATTTCTGTTTTTACACCCGGAAATAAGCATTATAAAAATAGTTAGTGTAATAAGATATAGCTTTAAAAAAGTATTCATTATTGTTTATTCAGAAGAGTGGTGTCTTGATATGAACACTCTTAAATCCATAGTGTTATTAGTGTAGGGACATTTATTGATATAGGTCAAATATTCATCAGCAGCTGTTTTATATGCGCCTTTTCTTACAAGCAGATCTCCTTTGATTTTAAAGTAATCACATGTATAGCCGGATTTTGGAACAGTTTCAAGGAGTGTTTCAGCCTCTTTAAGCATAGAATTTTTAATATAAAAAGAGGCCAGTTCAAGTTTTAAAAATGGAATATCAGGGTGGCTTGTAATAGACTCTTTGTACATTTTAATTATTAAATCAGGACTATTAATAATAAATAATATCTGAGCAAAATAGGTATATCCATCTTTAAACTCCGGATATTTTTTAATGAGCTTCCTAAACACTTCAACGGCCTTGTCATTTTGTTTTAATTTTCCATGAATCATTGCCAGCTTAAGAAGTTTTTGAGGTGTTTCGTCAGTTGCCAGTGATCTGTTTTGATATTTAAGGGCTTTGTCATACTCTTTATTGTTTGCATAAAATCCTGAAATAACATCATCGCCGGTTCTGTCTGCTGCGGCACTTTTAATTGCATTTTTTAAAACGGTCTCTCTATCTGATAAACTATGTTCTGTATCTTTTACACTGGCGAGGTGAACACCATTTAAAATCACTGTTGAATCATATAAAGAACTAAAATTATCAGGCATTCTCTTTTTTAAAATAATTACAGCAGCTATGGGTTCAGGTGCAGTGAAGAATAAATTCTCTTTTGTATTTTGATAACTGGTTAAAATATGACCATCTGAGTCAATAAATATAAAAGTTAAGTTTTTAATATCCGGCGCAAAAAGGCCCCTATAGGTTAAGGTGTTAAATTTTATAAGCAGTGCATCTTTTTTTGTGCCGGTTATCAGCTGTTCAATATTTTCTCTTTGTAATATTATCTGTTTTTCTGTTTTTATATCAAAATCAAACTTAATAAATTTATCCGGCAATACAATCGAAAGTGTTTTTGATGTCTGGTTTTGAGCATTTGAATAAAAAGATATTGTCTGAATAATAAAAATTATCCTGATAAAAATTGAAACTTGAGGATTATACCAATGTGATTTGAAATTTTTCAAAACTGATATTTTAGTTAAAAAATAAGTTTAAGAATAGAGAGAGGATTGTATCCAACGGTTGTATTGCAGCTGCAGCTTACATCGGGGTCAGAGATGTCTGTGTCAATGTCAGTATCAGTTTCAGTGGAATCAGTATCTTCTGTGACAGTTGTATCAGCGCTATCTGTTTGTGAGCTTGTGTCTGAAGCGGTCTCGGTATCAACAGTATCACTGTCGGTTACAGGTGAGATTTTTATTTTAACTAATTCAGGGTGTGCAAATGCAGCGACACCGAGTCCACTGTTTGGAATCATAATAAACCCTAAATAGTCATCAGGGACTACACCAAAAAGAGATTCTTTAACCTGCTCTGTAACATCTATTCCTTCGTCAGGATAAAGGAAGACATCTGTAAAGGGACCCTCTTTGGAAGCACTTCCTGTAATTGCATTAAAATCATCTTTTGAGATATATCCGTTTCTCTGATCTTTCATTAAAGGATAAAGGTCAATCTTCAGATCTTCGGATGTGTTTTGCAGTGCGCCAGTCAACCCCATAAGTTTTGCTGTAAAATTTTGGGAAGTAATTGTGTCAGGAATTGATATGGGCTGAATATCAAACTCTAATACTCCGTGAACACTACTGTAGTTGAGTTGATAGCCACCTGTAACAGCTGAACTCTGCATTGAATCAGCAACAGCTAAAAGAGCTGAACGTATAGAGTAGCTTGTAGTTAATGGTGTAGTGATTCCTCCAGTTGTAGAAAGGACACTTCTTTTCTGAAGAACAGATCCGTAAATAGGATCTTCTATAAGTAACTGGGCATATAGTGAACTGCCTGCAAACAGGATTATTAAAATTGTTAAAATATTTACTCTCATTTTTTTCTCCATTCTGACTTAAACTCTAAAATAAAAGACTTTCAGATATTATTTTAATTCATTTCAAGCTGGTTTACACCTATTATTACGAATTCAGTTCAGTTTTAATCATCTAAACATTACAGCGTTTTGATGAGATCCATATCATGTGAATTCGCAATTAGTTGGCATTTTTATCCAGTTGTTTACATTTCTGCTCAATTTTAGTTCTGTTTTTTATATTATGTATCTATTTAAAGAAATTACTTTTTTTTTTTGATATACTTTTAAATAGTGTAATCATTGATTCAAATTAATGATTTTATAAATGAAATCGTTATTCAAGGAGTTAAAAATGAATAAATTGCTAAAACTTATATTGCTTATATCTCTGACAGCTTTGCCTTTTGCATGTACTGCAGCAGATCCGGATCCGTTTGGTTCTATAAATAGTGATACTGATACAGATACAGACACTGATACAGATACAGATACAGACACAGATACAGACACAGA
>JAFGVO010000154.1 GCA_016937935.1 Deltaproteobacteria bacterium
AATGTAGTGCCCAAAAAAATACCCCAAAACACTCAACCACCCGATAATAAACAACTATTTTTTTCACCCTGTCGAAGTCGGGTTAGACAGAATGGTTAGGATAATTCCAGGCACCATAATTGCTAAAACACTTATTCCCGAAGTACCTGCAGTAATTATGAAAGATTTTAATGAACATTCCAAGTCCCCTTCATCGCAGCTGCGAGGAACAGTAAGTGCTAATGTTCCACCCACAATAGCCATACTTCCTCCAACTGCTGTGAGCGCTATCCCCACATTTTTGCGACGTTGCTGTTTTTGGGATTCCCATTCTAAAAAGTTTAGGTCACTATTGCTTTGCAGATACTCTTCGTAAGATTTGTCTGATCTGCGTGTTCCAATTATTTTATCTGCTATCTGCTTGTTATTATCTGCTGCTGAAAAAACAGGCTCTGCCCCATAGGCTTTTACGTTTAGTTGAATAATCGTAGTCACAATTAGAATTGCTAATATTGCTTTTGTCATATTTACCTCTCTTGCCTGATAAAGCAAGTAGCATGCCAACTTGTCCAGTGTTATAAAATACTGTCATGTTTATTCTCTGTGATATTGATTGTGAAAATTTAACACAGTAATCACTATGTTTTCTGTATCAATTCCGCCTCTGTTGTTTAGATTTTATTTGTGGTTAGGTTTAAATGGTGAAAAGTGATTTTAAATACTGGACATCTTCTGTTTTGCTCACAGCAATTCTTGGGGCTTCACTTGGGGGAATGGGTTCATATTGGTATTTTTTCTGGAAGAATCGGGATATGTGTCCCTGTGCTCCCCAGGGGATTGAAGGGGGAGAAGGCCTTGAAGATGCTGTTGCAGAACCTTATTCTGATGTTATCATGCGTAAAAGGGTTATATCATTTTCGTTATCCGGGGGAATGCTTGGTGTTGCAGTTTCACTTTTATTGATTACTCCGAAAATCAGAAAATTTAATAATGCATTAAAAGAAATTGAATTGTCTGGTGAACTGCCTGGAGATGATACAGACTGAAAATCCCATATTTTTATTTTAATAATTGGATCTAAACTATTTATTGATCAATAATATAAATGTGACAGATAAAACTGATACATAAAATGTGTTTTAAATAAAGGACTTAGTCTCAATTTTAATATGATTGAAAGAATTGGAAATTGCAAAATAATTGATGAGGTGGGAGCCGGAGGAATGGCTGTTGTTTACAAAGCTGTACAGGAGCCCTTAGGCAGAACTGTTGCGATTAAAGCCCTTAAATCATCTATTGCCATCGAAACACAGTTTTCTGAGCGATTTGAGAGAGAAGCCAAGTTTATGGCCTCCCTTCAGCAGGAAAATATAATAAATGTTTACGATTTTATAAAATATGGCGGCACAATGTTTATTGTCATGGAGTATGTGGAGGGAATTGACCTTTATGACATGCTTGATAACTTTAAATATCTGCCCGTAGAGGTTGCCTCAATAATTACTTTACAGGTTGCAAGAGCACTTAATCACGCACATTTCAGAGGGATTATTCACAGGGATATTAAACCTGCAAATGTTATGATTTCTAAAAGGGGTGATGTTAAGCTCATGGATTTTGGTATCGCCCGTGACGAAACACTTTCTGATTTGACCGAGACTGGAACAGGACTTGGAACCCCGTCGTATATGTCACCGGAGCAGATTCTTGGAGATAAGCTTGATCCCAGAACAGACATCTGGTCCCTCGGAGTTGTTTTTTATCAGATGCTTACAGGTAAAAAACCATTTTTTGAGGATGCCAAACGATCAGTTCTTCAGAAAATAAGAATTGACAGATATATTCCTGCAAGAAAACTGAAGCCATCAATTCCAAGAGTCGTTGAGCGTATTTTAGGAAGATGCATGGAAAAACAGCCTGCTGACAGATATCCTTCAATGCAGCAGCTTATTCATGATCTTGAGGATTTTCTGGCTGCCAGAGTATCTGTAAACTACAACGCACATATGGTTGATTTTTTACAGCAAAAAGAGGTTATAACCGATGATGAGGCCAGCGGAATTCTTGCAACAGGAACAGTTATAAACGGGCAGAAAATTGTACGTGAAGATAGACGGGCGATGAGATCAATCGGTTTTGTCCTCACGTCAGTACTGGCTTTTATGCTCTTTTTTGGAATTGCAATTCAGCTCACCGCAGAAGAGAAATCTTTTTCAGATAAAACGTCCATTGTCCCTGTTACCTTTAAAAATTTAGGATTTGTAAAGGTTGTTGCTCTTCCCTGGGCTAAAATTTTAATAGATAACAATGATGTGGGAATGACTCCTCTTGCAACACCAATTGCTGTTCCTGCAGGGAGACACTTTGTACAGCTTGTAAATCCATATTTTGAATCAAAAAAACTTGAGATTGAAGTTGAGGCTCAAAAAACAGTAATCATAAATGAAAAACTGGAAATTGATACCAGCAAAATTAATCCTGAAGGTCCAAAGGAGTAAGAGATGAATAAATTTATTCTTTGTTTATTGATTCTATTTACCACTTTGCTGCCTTTTCAATCTCAGGCATTTATCCATGTTGCAAGGGATGGTGAAACCCTTGAACAATTATCTGTTTATTATTATGGAACACGTGACAAATCTATGGTGATTAGGGCTGCAAATGGATTTATGCACCCGGATGACGGTTCACTTTTACAGGGGGAGCGTGTGGAGGTTCCTGAGGTTGGCTATCATATGGTTCAGGATAATCAAAACTGGTATACTTTGGCAAATTCCTATCTGGGCTCATCTAAAAGAGCTATATTTTTAGCTGAGTTAAATGGTTCCAGTGTAGATATTGCACCTCCATCAGGCAAAATTGTAAAGATACCTTACCAGCTCCTTTATATTTTTGCCCCTGATGAGACATTGAAAAGTGTAGCCAAAATGTTTCTTGGTAAAAAATATGATGCCCAGTGGCTGAAAAATTATAATCTTAAAATTCGTAAGAAATATGGAAGAGGGGATGCAATTTTAATACCTCTCATTGATGTCGAGTACACAGATGATGCCAAGAAAAAGATTTTAAAATTAAATGAGACGCCCATCTCTTTGGACGATAAGAAAAAACAGATTGAAGCGGCAAAACAGATTACAAATTTAAGAGTAGATTATGATAATGGTGAATATCTTAAAATTATATCTGAAGGTCAGAAACTGCTCTCCTCTTTTCAGCTCACAAATCCGCAAAAAATAGGAATCTATAAATACCTTGGTTTTTCCTACGTTGCCTTTGATAAAAATTCCATGGCAAAAGCAATGTTTATAAATGCATTAAAACTGCAACCTTCTATGGAGCTTTCCCCTATTACGGTTTCTCCTAAAATATTGCAGGTTTTTATGGAAGCAGAGAATAGTCTTACAAAAAAAGCTGAATAGTATTTTGTTTGCTCTAAAAGCCTATTTTGTTGACCGATTGAGCATGTTTATTATATTCTACTGACGGCAAATGTTGCTAAAAATGGAGGCCAGATGGGTTCAGATAATCGAATTGGAGAACTGCTTGTAAGAGAGAATATGATCTCTCTTACCGAATTAAGAAAAGCTCAGGAATTACAGAAACAGTCCGGTGATAATCTTGGCAAAAGTTTAGCAAAATTAGGATATGTTTCAGATGAAGAGGTTACTGAATTTATTGCAACCCAGTATAATGTACCTTCTCTAAATCTTGATGAGTATGAAATTGAGCAGGTAATTATTGATCTTATACCTAAAGAGGTTGCTGAAAGACATAAAATTATTCCAGTTTCAAGAGCCGGTACATCTCTTGTTGTTGCAATGTCAGATCCAACTAATCTTCACGCCATTGACGACGTTAAGTTTTTAACCGGCTATAATGTTGAGCCTGTGGTCTCTTCTGAATCATCTATTGATAGAGCTCTTGAAAGAATTTATGCATCACCCCTTGCATCATACGATGATGTTATGGATGGTTTTAATGATAATGAGTTTGATTTTGGCGATGAAGACGGCGGAGACGGAGACAATGTTCTC
>JAFGVO010000155.1 GCA_016937935.1 Deltaproteobacteria bacterium
AAATAGTAAAACGCTATGAAGAAATATTCAGAATTATAATATTCAGGAACATAAAAGTTCTTCAAAAACAGTGAGTAAAATATATGACCCTTGATTCGGGTATTGTTTGTGGAAAATGTGATCTGTTAAACCCGCTGGAAAAGACCAGCTGTTCATCCTGTGGTAACGACTTAAGTTTTAAACAGGACAATAACAGTGTTGCATCAGATAAAACAACAAAAGATCTGAGAAGTGTATCTCAGACAGTGGAAAAGGATGAAGATATGGAGCAGGCACGGCATTTAGTTTGCACAGATTGTTACAGTCCCATACCGGCTGGACATAAATTTTGCGGGAAGTGCGGTAAGCCGGTTGAAGGTAACGACCCTAAAGACCCCGATTTTTTTGGCGAACTGCAGACACCGGGAAAAGCAAAACTTATTCTGGTAAAAGGTGAAGGTGTAGATGGAATGAGTTATCATCTTAACTCAACAGAGCACCTTGCAGGCAGATCACAGGGAGAAATTCTTTTTGGTGAAGATCACTGGCTGTCTCCTGCCCATGCAACCTTTCTCTATAATGATGAAGGAAATCTGGTAATCAGAGATGAATCAAGTCTTAACGGTGTATTTATTGGTTTATCAGAGCCCTTGCAGATTTCACCTGGAACTGTTTTTATGGCAGGTGAGCAGATATTCAGAGTTGAAGAGATGGCGTCTGTTGATCCAAACCCCGAAAGTGACGGGACATACTTTTTTTCAAGCCCGTTTACAGGAAGCAACTTCAGAATTGTTCAGGTTCTTGAAGGCGGGGGCGATGGAATGGTTGTAAATCCAAAAGAAAATGAAGTAATTATCGGCAGAGAAGATGCAGATATGAACTTCCCTTCCGATCCATTTATTTCCGGAAATCATGTAAAAATTGAAACTACAGCAAATGGTCTTGTAATGACTGACCTGGCCAGTAAAAACGGAACATTTGTAAAAATTAACAAAGAGCGGGTTCTTAACCATGGTGACTACCTGTTTCTTGGCCGTCAACTCTTAAGAGTTGAAATTACAAACTAGGAGGTTCCCAGGTGATAGTTTGTCCACAGTGTTCAAAAGAAAATCAGGATCATTATAAATTTTGCCTGGGTTGCGGAGCAGATCTTCCAAGGCCCAGTGAAAATGAAAAACCTTTATCTACTGCAACCCCTCCTGCGGGAGTTGCAGCAGCAGTAGAACATGCACCATCAGCTGCAGATACAGTTCCGCCGGAACCGGTAACTCCAGATGTTGCTGTTGCTTCCCAACCAGCCCCAGAGCCACAATCAGCTCCAGAACCGGCAGCACAACCTGGCCCGTCAGGTGCTGTATGTTCAAACTGCGGTGCAGCAATTCCACCAGGGTTTGCATTCTGCGGCTCCTGCGGAACTCCCATTGGAGGTGCTGCGGCGCCTGCTCCTGCGAATAATCCAATTACCGTGCAGGAATCCGGAGCTTCACTTGTTTTAATTCAGCCCGATGGTTCCGAGGGCGGTACTGTTGATATTCCTGATCAGGAAGTTGCCGTAGGAAGAGATGCAGGAGGATTTTTTGAATCTGATGCATATCTCTCACCAAGACATGCAATCTTTAAATTTGCCAATAATCAGATAATCGTCAGAGATGAAAACAGTCTCAATGGTGTTTTCAAAAAAATAATGCCAAACGATCCAATCGAGATTAAGTCTGGCGCTGTTTTTAGAATGGGTCAGGAACTGATACTTTTTGAATCTATTGATAAAGGTGCTGACGGACCTGACAATACAAAAAGAATCGGTTCTCCTATTGACGGTCTCTGGGGCAGAATTTCCCTTATTGTAGGCAAAGGAAGACTGGGCAACGCCTTTCCAATTGGAGGCGACGGTGTAATCTGCGGAAGAGAGAGAGGAAATATTCTCTTCCCTGATGATGGTTACATATCAGGGGTTCATTTAAGAATTCACCAGGAAAATGGTAAAACATATATAACTGATCTTGGTAGTTCAAACGGAAGTTATATCAAAATAACAGAACAGAGTGCTCTTAATAATGGGGATTTCATTCTCATGGGAGCTCAACTTTTCAGAATCCAGATCTCATAAACCGTCTGGTCGTCTTCCCAGAAATCTGACCTCAGGTTCAAGAACAAGTCCAAACTTTTTAAAAACCAGCTCTTTTAATATTCTTTCAAGTGTTAAAACATCTTTTGCTGTCGCATTATTTTTATTTACAAAAATATTTGCATGTTTTTCAAATATCATAGCATCGTTTACACTTATATCTTTTGCCCCTGCCATTTCAAGGAACTCCCCGGCAGCTCTGCGTCTTTCCCCTTTATTTAATGGAGGAAGATTCTTGAAATAAGAACCCGCAGTTTTTGTATTTTTTGAGGGGTGCTTTGTTTTTCTTAATTCAAGATGCTTCTTTGCAACCTCTTTTAAAGCAGACAGGCTTCCCTGATTTACCTCAAATGTAAAATCAATAAGTATTGTCTTTTTAAATTTTACAGCAGACTCTCTATATTTAAAATCAAACCAGCTATTATCTACAGTTTTTAAAACACCTTCACTGTCAATAATTGTTGCACTAATTAACTTCTGGCCAAAAGATGATCCAAAACATCCCGCATTACCCGCAACAGCACCACCAACAGTACCGGGAAGACCTGCTGCAAACTCCAGTCCCTCTAGACTGTTTTCAATTGCAAATGTAACAAGTTGAGCCGCTTTTTCATAAGCTCCTGACTTAATTGTTTTTTTATCAGCTGAGATCTCAATCCCTTTAATCAGAGGTTTTAGAATAATGCCTTCAAATCCATCATCACTTGCTAAAATATTTGTGCCTCCACCAATCACCATAAATGAAACATCATTATCTTTTGCTGCCTCAAAAACAAAAAGAGCATCTTCTGCACTTTTAACAGTAACAAATAGCGATGAAGGGCCACCTATTCCTAACGATGTATGTTTTTTAAGAGGCTCATTAACAAGTACATCCGCATCTGTATTAACTTCAATCAACTTTTTTATATTACCAAAATCCATAAATATTTTTTCCTTATTAAATATCGCGTAAACTATAACATTTCATACCAATGGGTCAAACATATGTGAACCCTAATTGTATAAGCTAAAAATATAGGACTATAATTTATAATTTAGATATATTAGAGGCATCTGTTGTTAAAATATTCAGGATAAAAATCACACAGCTTTTTAAACAACTCATCTTCTGCAGTTACCTTTGGGAGATAACCAATAAGATATGCTAAAACTTCACCGGCTCTTTTTGCATCAAGTTCATTATCTATAGAGCCTGCAATTTCTTCATACCCCCTACGTAAAACCTCAATGGCCATCTCAAAATCAACTTCTGCATACAACGCTGAAATAGATTCATAATATAATACAAAATCATTATACGTTAAAACAACATCCAACTGCTCTGAACTGTCAAGTGCTTCTTCGTAATGAACTATTGAAACCGAATAATCTGCAGTAACAAGGCTCTGCCCAAAACACTCAACAACATCACTGTCAGTGCATTCATCAAATACAGTTTTAAAAGGAGACCACTGCGGGCCATTTTTATAGGCGGCAAATAAAATTTTCTTTCTGCTTTTTTTATCACTGTTTCCTGTATAAAAATCTGCAGGACTATCAATAAACATTCGCATCATAACATCCAGATATAGAGAATAATAGACTGTGGCAATTGATGATGTTTCAAAATGAGAAGGCTCAATTAAATTTTCATACCCGTCTTTAAAAATTTGAGGAAAAAAACGCTGCAACTCAACAAAGGCAAAATTTTTATCAATCAAAAAACAACTGCCTCCAGATTCCTCTGTTAAAGTATCTCCACAGTTCAGCCTTGCATTTCTTATAGCCATGGCAAAAATTGTATTTGGTGAAAAATCCATTCCCATGTACTGATATAAAAGTGCAGCATGGATGGCAGCAAGAGCATAAGTTAAAGGATAATCAGTAATATCAAAATTAAAATCCTCTCCCTGAACACCTTCATAAATCTCTCCGGCCCATGGATATCCGGTATGTACTGTTCCGTCAATCAAGAGTTTCTCGGACGGATACCTGTTTGACTGACTCAACTCTCTTGAAATATTTTTATAATTATCAATGTCGCTGACATCTGGTGATTCTAAAAAATCTGAATTATTTGAATCCAGCTTATCTGCAATCTCATCAGTATCCTTTGAAATAAAAAATGAATCACTGTCAATAACCCCCTGGGTTGTATCTGAAACTGTGATGTAGTCAGAGCCTGGGGTTCCCAGACCATTATCGGTGCAACCGAAAAATATTATTGAAAATAATAAAACAGGCAGTAAATGACCAAGAGACTTTAAGTTGTTAAGCATAAAAATTGTCCAATTTAAATAAAAGGCTTCATATAAAATTAATCAATAAGTGTGAAGCCAATAATTAACTATTTTAATTATACTACATAAATATTAATCTGTTTCAAATTTTAATACTCATTCAGGTAAATTTAATAAATACTAGAAAATATATTTTTAAAGGATTATAATAATCATAGTTTTTCTATATCCATCCCAAGGAGGGCATTATGAATAGATTAAAATTTTTAACTGGAGGGACACTGTTCCTCTTTGGAATCTTAACTTCCGGACTATTGTTCAGCTGCAGCAGTACCGATTCATCTATTGATGGGCCGGGGGGAAATGGAACTTACGATACAAATTCTACAGACTCAGGCAACAGTACTGATTCAAACGGAGCAGGAGACACTGATGCTGACAGTGATTCCGATTCTGATTCTGATGGTACTGTTATTAATTTTGATTCATATTTATGGGTTGCAAACTCCTCTGACGGCACAGTGTCTAAAATTGATACAAAACTTGCAGTTGAACTTGCCAGATATCGAACCTGTCCCCAAACAGTAGAAAATACATACTGTGACCCTTCAAGAACATCTGTAAATCTCCACGGTGATATGGTGGTAACAAATCGTTACCCCAATCCTGGAACTACCAGTCCCAAAGTATTTCATCCTTCATCGGTTACCAAAATAATTTCGTCCAAAGCTGATTGTGTAGACAGAAATGGCAATGGCAAAATTGATACATCTACAGGACCTGACAATATTCTTCCCTGGCCGGAATCCGGCCCGGAAGATGAATGTATTGCCTGGAATACTCCCCTTAAAGAACGTGACGGTGCGAGAGCAACAGGATGGGATGGAACTGCTGACCCTAAAACAGGCAAAGGTGGAAATGTTATTATTGGCTCCTGTAAAACCGGCGAAGCTGATCTGCAGCCATCAGACTCAAAAGATGATAATGTTGTTTACATGCTTGACGGAGATACGGGAGATATTATTGAAACCTCACCAATCTTATGGGGCGGAAATACGGTTCAGACAGAGTGTTTCTATGGTGGAGCTATGGATTTCAAAGGCTGGTTCTGGATGATGGACGGTTTTGGTTTTCCTAAAAGGCTGGTTGGATTTAACACAAACGCACCCTCTTCTGACAATCTGATACTTCCGACATTACATTGCGGATATGGTATTTCAGTTGATTCCCATGGGCGTGTATGGACCGGGGGGAAGTCATATAACATGACTGATGACAACCACCCCATCAGCTGTCTCCAGAGATACTCTCCCTGGGATGGTGGTAATTCTGTAGATTCCGAAGATTTGGATGGAGTATTTTTAAGGGGCATTGCGGTTGGTTCAAATATTAGCGAAGGGTTCGTATGGGCTGCAGAAACATCAGGAAACCTTTATAAGGTTGACATAAACGATTTGTCTGTTGTTGACATCGTACGTATTCGCGGTGAAGAAGGCAATACAGATCCAAACGGCCTTATTGGTGTTGCAATTGATCCGGAAGGCTATATCTGGGTGGTATCAGCCTTTGACAACGCCGTTTACAAATTTGACCCTGAAACAAAAAAAATCATTAAGGTTCCTGTTGGTAAAAACCCCTATACATACAGTGATATGACCGGTATGCAGCTCAAAGCAGCTATCTCAATTATGTAATTAGCAATTCAGTTCAAAAGTGATCTTTTAAACATTCAAAGAATTTCTGGTAAACAGACAGCACATAGTTATATGAAACAGCAGTCAGGTTGCACATGACCCGTTTCAAAGGGAATTGCGAATAATCTGCCCTAAATAAATTCCTGATTTTATAATAAATTTATTTAGACAATAAGTATAAAGATAACTGATCAACAAACTTGTCAACTCTATCTGTAAAAGAACTGCCGCTTACGGTTTCACTAAATTTTAAAACTTTAAGATTATGCTTCACTGCAAATTCCTGAAGATGGTGAAGTTCAGAATTCATCAGTTCATATCTTTTTTGATATATCAATAAAGGTGTCAAAAACTTCTTCAGCTCTTCACTGTTATTATAATTCTCCAAATATTTTTTACACGAATCATTAAGTTTATAACTGAGTTTGCGGTTTACAATAACAAAACCTACTGGAAGTCCATAACTTTTAAGAGATGTTATCAATTCAATTGTTTCATTTACAGGCATCTGTTCAAGAAGAGTGACGGGTATTATTGCTGTACGCTTTTCATCTTCCAAAAGTTTCTGTCGTTCAAGGGCTTCAGTTCTCATTCTCCCTGATTTTACACTATTTAGAATAGCTGCGGGAAGTCGTAGTAAATCCAGTCCGTGGCCAGTAGCGGGAGAATCAAAAACAACCATATCAAAATAACTTTTTCCACTATCATCTCCACCACTTGATTTAATTGAAGAAATATAACTGGTAGCTTTTCCAAACACGGCCCATTCATTAAGTCCAGGTACAGCATCCAGAAAATTATTAATATACTGATTATTGAAAATTAATTCACTTACAACTCTATTTTTTAAGATGTTTGCAGCATACTCTTTACGGGATAAAACAGGATCTACTCTCAAAATAGAGAGGTTCCCGCTAATTTTATAAATTATATTTTTTTTAAATTCTAAAATTTCAGGAAAATCAGGCAGCCTGTTCCCGGTTAGACATAAAAGAGTTTTTTTACTGTTTTGTGCTGCTAAATTAGCAATAACAAATGAAAAAAGAGTTTTTCCAACCCCGCCTTTACCTGAAAGTATTACCAGGCTTTTATCAAGAAGGGTTTTCATTTGAACAGTCAGTTAAATTTTTTTGAGCTTTTTCAGAAATGATTTTTTTGAAAGTTGAAACCAGTTGCAACGCCTTTTCATATTCAACACCAGAAATTCGATAATTTTTACTTTGAGTTGAAATATTTACTGATGTAAAGCCGGATGACTGTGGAACTAAAAAATATAGAAGTGCATCAAGAATAACTCCAAGGGCTATAATAAAGGCTCCCATCAGTGCCAGATATGGATATCTTGCACCCAGGCCATCCAGAATAAAATGTACTCCTGTAAAAATCCCTGCAACTAAAAATCCGGCCCCTGCAACCAGATGAAGATACTTGAAGCTGTTTTCTATAGATAACGATCTTAATGATTCCTCAGGTAAAACAATCTCAGAATTTTTAACAGTAAGATTAAAAAGAGTGCGTTTTACCTTTAGAGAAAAAACTTTTTGTCCGGCAGTAATATTGACTGACTGTCTAAAGTTAAACAGATAACGGAGTATCAGTCTGCCAGTTGCACTCACGAGAGATAACCCTGTAATGGAGAGTAAAACTCTAACGAACCATTTTGAAGGGAACAGAGATAACTGTCCGCTGATTTTTATTTCCTCTATGCTATTATTGTCCATTTTTTATCAATCAACTTTTTATGAATGAAATTTTCATGAGCATACAATAAAAGAATGATATTGCAATTTTTACAGAAAAAATAAAATTTTATAAATTTAGCTTGTCGGCAATTACCATTGGATCTGTTGTTTTAGGTATAACAGCATCAATGCCTTCAGGAGGTACTGCTAAAAAGGCTCTTGAACCTGTTAGTATTAAAAGATTCTGAATTGTCGGAAACTGCTTTTTCCAGTTAACTGCCGCCTCTATCCCGGTTGGCTGCCCGGGACCAAGGAGATGATCGCAAATAACATGACTAATATTATTTGTTTCCATAATAAGCAGAGCATCTGTAATTGTAGCGGCAGTTAAAATTGTGTCAGCGCGAGTGGAAAGCACTCTGCTTAGAGCACGTCGAACCGAACTCTCATCATCAATAATAAGTAATGTAGTTGTATCAGCCATTTAAGAGAAACTCTATCCTATCTGCCCCAACCTTTAAAAATAGTACTTAAAATCATCAATAATGTCAATAGTCGATATAGTAACAGTTTAATTTTTCCAATTATTTTTTGCTTTTTAGACACTATTATTGCGAACAGCCCCGATAATTGTTATTATAGATATAACTTAGTGGGCACACGGTTAAATTGACCTGTTCCAGCTGATATATGCGAGGTACTCATGATACTGCCAGCTTTTATTATTGAAGAGTTACAAAAAAACAAAATATCACAAAATTCTGATAACCTTGATGAACTTACCATTTTACGTTACGAGGATGAACCGGAAATAGGAAAAGCCACTGATAAATCATCTCCTGTTAATATTGAAAATCCTGATTCAGTCGACTTTTTTATCTGAAATTAAATAATGCCTAAAAATAAAGTAGTAAAATATCTAATATTAATAATTTCTCTAGTTTTTTATCTTCAATCGGGGTGCAGTAAAACTTCACAAAAAAGTGATGAAAAAGCAGTTGCTCCTCCATTAAAGCTGAGTAAACCCTCAAAAAAGACTACCACTCTTGACTGGGAACTGATTAAACCAGGAATATCTCAAGAAAAATTTATCGAACAGCTTTCAAAAATGGCTGATATAGATTTAAAGGATGCTACAGATATGGTGAAGTGCGGATTTCAGCCCTCTATCGGAGTTATAGATCCCGAACATTTAAAAATTAGAAACATGACCTCCAAATCTTCAGATCTTACATTTTGCACATTTTTTGAAACAAACTTAAATCGATCATGGGTATTGGCCTCTGCACGTGCTGTTTTTAAAAACAAAAAACTTGCAGCAATAAATTACAGATTCAAAAAAGACTATTATGAAGTTCTGCTGTCTCAGCTTGAAAAACGATTAAATAAAGGCGACAGCCGTGAACTTAGTGATGAAACCAGTCTTGCACCTGTTAAAACAAGCTCAATTTTATGGAAAACTGAAAACAGAGTCTGGGCTCTTTCTGCAAGTGACCATGACATCAGCCTTAAACTGGAAGATTCAAATCTTATACAACAGCTTGTCATCCCCGGAAAATCTGAAGAACTGCCAAAAACAAAACTTGGAATAGACGACAAAAACCTGGAAGTAGATCTCTCAGACATCTAAACAATAATTAAATATTTTTGATATTTTACTCTGTGCAGGAACATGGAACTCGTGCGGGAGTCGTTGTTGAATTAGGTATTTTTGAAAAATCCACGTCCCATAAACAACCACCATTCCATAACATACATCCTGCCCCACCAGTGGATGTATTTCCGCAAGTTGTTATATTTCCAAGAAGTGCATTCCACACCTCCTTGCATCTGGCACCTGTCTCTGCGGGGGTGTCTGCAAGGTATGATTTTCCCGCGGCATCATAAGAGCCATGTTTATTGTTTGTGCAAAAATTTGTACAACTCTGTCCACCATCAGAGTTGTACCAGCAGATTCCTGCTACACTGGCTCCACCCGAGCCACATGTATTGTCTGTGTCAATATTAGTATCCGATCCGGTATCAACGGTAGTATCTGATCCGGTATCAACGGTAGTATCTGATCCGGTGTCAACGGTAGTATCTGAGTCAGTATCAGTATCTGAGTCAGTATCAGTATCTGTGTCTGTATCTGTGTCTGTATCTGTGTCTGTATCTGTGTCTGTATCTGTGTCTGTATCTGTATCCGTGTCAGTATCTGTGTCTGTTTCAGAATCTAATGAAGTTTCAGAGTCATTATCATAAACACTTAAAGATCCTTCTGCACAACTGAAAAAGAATATTGGCAATGTAGAAATAACAACATAAAATAGTACTTTTTTTAATAACATTTGTTCACCTTTTTTACGTAATAGAATTAATTTTTTAAGATGCCAGACACATCTCAACTAATTTTAACACATACTGTAAATATTTGTATGAAAAAATTCCAATTAGCAAATTTTAACAACACTTAATAATTCAGTTGTCTAATTTATAAAGACTGGGGGGAAAGTTCTTGAGAATTTAGAGCCTCAACAAGAGGTTTGGGAACACGTACAGGATTACCATCTTTATTAATTGTGGCATGCTTTGTAAAGCCTGTTACAAGAAGAACAGAGTCTTTATATATTTCGTAATTAAATTCCACAACAACAGCACTAATTTTGCTTACATAGCTTTTAACTGTAATTATATCCTCATAAGTTGCCGGTTTATGATATCTTATTCCAGCTTCAACAAGGGGAAGCTGAAACCCGGATTTCTCAGTTATTGTGTATGGCAAATCTCTGGTGCGCATATAATGGCCCCTGCCTGCCTCAAACCATCTAAAATAATTTGAATGGTAAACAATACCCATTTTATCAGTATCTGCATATAATACTCTAATGGATAGCTCACTTACATTATCTTTGCCGTAGCCTGTTTTAATATCACTCATAACTCATTTGTTTATCAGGATGAAATGAATTTTGCAATATTCCCCGAATCCTATAACAGAAGCTTTTTGGGGAAGTTAAAACATTGAAAGTGATTCAAGACGAAGTTTATACAAATCTTCCCAGTGCTTCATAAGCCAGCCCTCTTTAAGCTGAAGATATTGACAGTCAGAAGAGTTTTCCAGATTTTTCAAAAAAACTTCAAAATTTTCATCTTCCCTGCTCATCTCAAAATCCAGTTTATCGGCAATTCTTAAAAGTGCCACCATTGGACCGATTTCTTCATCTTTAAAAGCCCTTGAAGGCTGATGATGCCAGGCTACAACTTTGGAAATTTTATCCTCCATATTCCATGCGGCAATAATATGCCCTGCGAGAACCGCATGATCATACCCAAGCTCCTCCCGCTCAAAAATATGAACATTATCAGGAGCTAAGACGGTTTCAATTTTATCAGCAGGATAATCAATCTCTCCCGAATTTATAAGCATCAGTTTTCCAATATCATGGAGCAAACCGCATAAAAACAGACCATCTTCATGAGCCGGGGCAACATCACGGGCAATATACTGCACTAGAGCACCGGTCGCGGCACAGTGATCTCTAACAGATTTTCCATAACCACCAACATCTTTAAACATCCCCATTGTGGCAACAGAATACACAATCTCCTTAACCTGAGCCAGACCAAGCCTCACAATAGCCTGCTGTACAGAAGATGCCGCCTTTGCATGAGCAAAAAAAGCTGAATTTGCAACACGTAAAAGTCCTGCTGCCAACGCAGGATCCTCCTCCACAGCCCTGGAAATATCAGACGTCCTGCAATTAGGATGCTGCATAAGGGCTATTATCTTTTGAGCAACCTGAGGAAAAGCCTTTAACCCGGTAGTCCTGCCAAGACTCGCCGCAAAAGATTCAGCAGCCTGATCACTGCTCTCGTCATCATCATCCTCGGCAAACCAAAGCTCCTCAATAACTGATTCTCCTAATTTCATACATCTCTCCATTTAATTGAAACTATTAATACTTACATTTTTTTTAACGACTGAGCTGTGAGATTGTTTAGACGTAAAATAAAAAAAATATGATAAACTTTCCGGTTGCACACGTGGAATGATGCCTTAATCTTTGAAACAACTCGTAAACAGTGGTTTTGAGAGGGGCAATCCCGGCACTGAAGCATATTGTGTAAATGCTAATTAGGAGTATATACTTTCCGTTTGAAACTTTCAGCGGATACCCAAACCGGCATAAAGAGACCCTTCAACTACACGAACGTCGTCGGCGGGGGCGGGGAGCTTTTCCCAGTCATCGGGGCTTGTGCCCGGCTCCTTGCCCACATTCTCCCTTTTGGCACGGTAAAGAGTTCCCTGGTGCATTACAAAGAAACCTGCGGGATATACCACCGGAACATTATCAGGATGGCGGGTTGCGGTTTCTGTCCACCACTCCAGGTTGCGATAATTTTCGTCGAGGTC
>JAFGVO010000156.1 GCA_016937935.1 Deltaproteobacteria bacterium
AAGACAGGGTAATAAAAATCTATCTTCTTGAATTCCTTAACGTTTGGCTGGATTTTCAGGAGAAGGAACGAGGGAACTTCAGGTTAACGACCTGCCAAACATAATATCCAATACTCATGTGGTTTCAGCTGAAGGACTTGATGGCGTGGATATTTTTCATTTTACTGCTGAAAGTTATAGAACATATGGTGCCCGCTATAGCGATACGATGGTTTCTGCTCTGGGACTTAAATATTAATCATCTGCTACAGGTAAGAAAAAATTCTTTAAAGAAAGATTAGAAGGCTTCACCGGATATATGTTCTTCAGCCATCATTTTCCAGTGACCGTCGATGTATTCCCAGTTCTGGAGAGTGACTGTATCATAAACAACCATCTCATTTGATCTGTACCAGGTGTACTTGATAGTCAGCTTTGCTTTTTTGGTCTTTTCGTCATAAACGGTCTGGAGAGTCTCTGCATTTGAAATTTTTACTATGCTTCCCCACTCTTTATGCATTTTTGTAAAACTATCCAATGTTCCCGCATCAACAACAGGCATGACGTCGTTATATCTTCCCCATCTTAAACCTTCGTTAAAATTAAATGAGGTTTGAACCAGTTTTTCCCTAGGTCCTTCAGATATTGCACATCCCGAAAACAGAAATAGAAAGGATAAGATTAGAAGATATTTTGATTTTTTCATATTATTACCGGTTTACTCTTCAACAACTTCTACAAGAACAACAGTAATATTATCATCTCCGCCATTGGCATTTGCCGCATCGATAAGAGCTTTGGCGGCAACATTAAGATCGTCTCTATTGGACTCAATTACACCTTTGATTTCATCATCAGTGAGCATTCCATTTAACCCGTCAGAACAGAGAAGGAGAATATCTCCCACTTCGTTTTCAATAGTCTGAATATCTACTAAAACTTTATCCTGCATACCAAGGGCTCTTGTAATAACATTTGATGGAAGCTCGGCAATCTGATCTTCGGTAAGATCAGGCGCAGCCTTCAGGTAATCATTTATTAATGAGTGATCAAGAGTAACACCTTCAAGTTCACCATTACGAAGGCGATAGCATCTTGAATCACCAACATGGGCAACATGCATGGATGTGTTATTTTCAACTGCAAGAAATCCTACAATTGTGGTACCCATCCCCTGATACTGCTCATTAGATGTTGATTGCTGAAAAATTCTGCTGTTTCCAAGTTGAATGGCCGTCAAAAATCTGTTTACGGAGAACGGAGAATTAGGGTCAAACTGAAAAGGCCATGTAATATCGTCCTTTTCTGTCTGTTTAAAAAATTCTTCAACTGATTCCACTGCAATTCTTGATGCCACGTCACCTGCTCTATGTCCGCCCATACCGTCAGCAACAATGAAAAGATTAAAATCCGGATAAACCCCGAAGCTGTCTTCGTTGTGATCTCGTTCGCGTCCAACATCTGTAAGTCCGGCAACTTTTAGAGTTTTGCCCATGTCTATATATACTCCTTGTTCTTACTTTTTACCCCGCCAGACAATAAATTATCTGACAAATAAAAATATAATATCACATAATATACAATAATCCAAAAACAGTGTTAAATAAGCTTCAACAAATAAAAAATTGCAACTTTTATTGCAATAAAAATTAAATATTCTAAATAACGGAGTTGAAAATGAAATTAAAATTAGCCCACATATGCATATTAACAAATGATCTTCAAAAGACACTCTATTTTTATGAAAAAGTCCTTGGCATGACCAAGGTGTTTGATTTTGTAAAAGCCGGTGATCTATATGGATATTACATCAAAATGTCCGATAATAATTTTATTGAAGTATTTAAAGAAGAAACTATTGGGGAAAAAGCCGGCGGGACATTTCAGCATTTATGCCTTGAAACAGATGATATTAAAGAATCGTTTAAAAAGATAAGATCTATGGGCATTGAAACAACAGAAATAAAAAAAGGGTGCGACAATACTTTTCAAATATGGTTTAAAGACCCAAATGGCCTGGATATTGAACTCCATCAATATACAGAATTAAGCTCACAGTTGACCGGCAAAGAGTGCGAAGTTGACTGGTAGGTAATATATAATCAAGGATTAGACATGAATAAATTTGCAACTATTATACTGGCTGCCGGAAAAGGCACTAGAATGAACTCACAAAGGGCTAAAGTTTTACACACCCTTTTAGGAAAACCTCTAATTGAATACCCTATTTCTCTTGCCCAAAAAGTAAAAAGCGAAAAAATTGTACTTGTTACGGGACACCAGAATATTGAAGTTGAAAAAGCTGCTGAAAATACAGGGATTGAAAATATATCATTTGCATTGCAAAAAGAGCAGCTCGGCACTGGACATGCAGTGCTGTCAGCACTTCCCGGACTTAAAGGCTTTAAAGGTCCAATACTTATTTTATCAGGTGATGTGCCGCTATTAACTGTTAAAACTGTTAATGCATTAAAAAAAGCTTATAAAAAATCTGAGGCAAAAGCAGCTTTTATAACTTTTAATGCCCTGAACCCCCATGGATACGGGCGTGTGATAACAAATGGAAGCAATGCGGTTGCCATTAGAGAGCAAAAGGATTGTTCTGAAGCAGAGAAAAAGATAACTACTGTTAATGCGGGAATATATCTCATGGATTCACTCTTTTTAAATAAAGCTGTTGCCGCATTAAAAAGCGAAAATGCCCAAAAAGAGCTCTATCTTACAGATGTTATTGAAATGGCGGCAAAGCTTGGAAAGGTTCCTACTGTTAACGCTCATGAAACTGAGGTTACCGGGGTTAATTCACTCCTTGATCTGACTTTGCTTCAAAAAAAATATCTCCAGATTCGAATGGAAAAGCTGATGGAAAAAGGGGTTACAATACCTTTTCCCGAGACAGTTTATATTGAAGATGACTGCACAGTGGGCAGTGATTCATTTATAGCACAGGGGGTTCACATTTACGGAAAAACAAAGATTGGTAAAAACGTAATTATTGAACAGGGAGTGCTTATTACAGACTGTATTATTAGGGATGATTCAATAATCAGAGCCTACAGTGTTCTTGAGCAGGCTGATGTGGGTAATCTTGCAGAGGTCGGTCCCATGGGCAGACTTCGTCCCGGAAGCGTTCTAAAAAAAGGTGCCAAGGTCGGCAACTGGGTTGAACTGAAAAAAACAACCATGGGAGAAGGCTCTAAAGCAAACCATCTCGCATATCTCGGGGACGGGGAAATCGGTAAAAATGTAAATCTCGGTGCAGGATCAATATTCTGCAATTACGACGGATTTTTGAAACACAAGACTATAATTGACGATAATGTGTTTGTAGGCTCGGACTCTCAGATTGTAGCTCCTGTTCATATCGAAGAGGGAGCCTATGTGGCTTCCGGAACCACTGTTGTTGCAAATGTTCCAAAGGGAGCTCTTGCAATATCAAGAACAAGACAACAGAATAAAAAAGGATATGGTATTCTTTTAAAGCAACGTTTAAAAGCCAGAAAAGAAGCTATGTTAAAGGCGGCGAGTGATAAAAAATGAGAATTCTGCTAATAATATCCATATTACTTTTTACAGCCTCATCCTGTGCACCATACTCAATAACACGAACAGGAAAAGCTTACTATCCAAAGGATGAAAACTGTGAAATTGATATTTTAAAACCTGAGCAGACTCCAGACCAGCCCTATATTGATATTGGAAATATATCTCTAAATAATTGTCAGGACTATACAACCGGTTTATGTTTAAAATATCTCAAAAAAGCGGCGTGCGAACTTGGGGCCAATGTTGCATATGAGCCAACTGATCTTCTCCGTGACGGACGGGATGATACCCTTGCAGGTCAGGTGACAGTAACACTTAAAGCTGCTGTTTATGTATCCATGCAGCCACCTGAAGATGATGACCCGGTTCTCTCATCTACCCCAAAAAAGCCATCTTGCGACAGTGAACAGGGCAGTGATACAGA
>JAFGVO010000157.1 GCA_016937935.1 Deltaproteobacteria bacterium
AAAAGCCTCCTTAAAAATGATAAAATTTGTTCAGGCAGACATAAAAGCAAAATCTGTACCAGTTAGAAAAGTCTAAAGCACAATAAACATCAAACAATATAATATGCTGTAATTATTAAGCTTTATCCCAATACGCGTAAGCCTCCGTCCTGGATCAGTCTGGATCAGTCTGGATCAGTTGGACTTTGAGGCTAAAAAAGTGGCACAACTGGCACGATTGACAGGGCTGTGCCGGTTAATTGTGCCAGTTAAGAATAAGATCTAATGGCCTCCGTCCGAGGAAGCTGTCCGAGGAAGCTCAAATATTTATAAATCCAAAAACTGTATCGTATTTTGCGTGGATCCTTCAAGGTCTAACCCCATAAATGCCAGGGCACTGCCCCATAGACATCAACTGTTTGACAATGGTTGTTCTCTTCGGTTACAATTTTAATGATTTCGTGATTACGTTTACTAACAGGAGCACTTTATGATAAAGATTAGAGGGCATTTTTTCAATTATATTATCTTGAGCTTTGTTATTGCCTGCAGCGGCAATGGTTCGGGCAGCAATACCGATACTGCTGTCAGTGATACTGATACCGTCAATGATGGGGATACCAATACTGGCGGGGATGCCGACACTGATACCGACACCGATACTGACACTGATACAGATGAGGATACTGGTGTTGATCAGATGGAGCGCACTACCTGTGAACAAAGGCGCGCATCACTGCCTGTTCGCGATGGGGTCGAGATTCTGGTTTCACCGGGGGAGTCTGGACAGGTGCTGCTGACTGATGGAAGCTCAACTACTTTACGACAGGTTGTTCAGGATGCGGCAGAAGGGGATACTATTTTATTGGGGGATGGCACTTACACCTTTAGTGAATCTGATGGGCAAAACTATACGGGGCTTTATATCACGACCCCCAATATTACCATTCGATCTCAATCAGGAAATGCTGCTGACGTTGTGCTTGACTCGGCTTATGCTGATCATGGGGGAGAGACGGCTCCTGTTTCTGTTGATGCTGCAGGGGTTGTGCTGGCCGACTTTACGGTGCAGAAATCTATTTTTCACCTGGTACATTTGTGGCAAAATGCCGACGATGCAATACTCTATAATTTACGGTTAATTGACGGGGGGCAACAGTTTGTAAAGGCCAGCCCTGCAGCCGGCACGGTGGATAACATAGAGGTATCGTGCTCACAGTTTTTAATGACAGACAAGGGCAGAGACAACGTTTGGGGATACGGGGATGTTGACGGATGGACCCGCTGTTACACCGGAGGCATCGATACACACGACGCAACCAACTGGATAATTGCAGACAATTATTTTAGAGGTATTTACTGCAATGGGGATGGTGTTGAACGGCCGGCTCACGGCAAAAAGGCAGAGGTGAGAGACAACCTGACTTACAGGGGCGGACTGGCGGAACAGGCCATACACATGTGGAACAGCGAAACGGGAACTGCTCACTCAATTTTACGCAATACTATTGTGGACTGCGCCAGGGGAATCGGCATCGGGCTGAATGACGAGGTTTTTGGAACAACGATTGTAAACAATATGATCGTTTCTAATTTTGCCGCAGGCTCCGAACACGACGTGGCTATAAACATCGACCGGGGCAACAGCATGATTGTAGCCCACAACAGTATCTTTTACACAAACGAAAATGGATACAGCAACGCCATTGAATATCGATATGCCAGCAGCAGCAACCTGCAGATTTTCAACAACCTGACCAACCGTGCCATTAAAGACCGGGACGGTGCTGCAGCAGAGTTAATGGACAACCTAACCAACGCCCAGGCTGCCTGGTTTGAAGATGTGACAGAGGGCAATTTACATTTAAGCAGTTGTGATATTACCGATGTCAATGACGCTGTCGAAGCCTCCTCCATAGTAACAACCGATTTTGACGGAGATACACGCACAGACAATACAGACATTGGCGCAGACGAGTGCACTCCATAAACTACCGGTCAGATATGCCCCATAAGAGCCCGGTATCTATGAACGCCTCGAACAGCAGGCAGGTTAGTAATTATTAAAACCCCAATAATACTGACATTAATGAATTTGGCACTCCCAAAAACTTTTTTTATTTAGAATTTAGTTCGAATAGACCGTGCCAGTCTAACTGTTCATTCATGAGGGGGACTTCAAAATAGAAGTTTGTAAAAATTGCCAGTAAAGAAGCTATAACAATGGTTAATTTGAGCCATTTATTGCCTAGTCTATTATCCATTAAAAGAGAAACGGCACTATAACATAAAAAGGCGTGAAAAATTGTAAAGTTGGTAAACCGGGATGTATCCCAGGCCACTAGATGAATAATTAATGGTGCAAAAACTGCAAATGGAAGCAGTGCCAAGGATATATAATATCTGTTTTTAACAAGAAGCAACACTGTTATTAAAAGTAGCAGAGATGTCACTGGCAGAGTCACCCTGTCTATCTTTATATCTGTTAATCTTTTTACAAAACTGTCTTTACCTTGTGCATCGTAGTTTTTGCTAAAGGTGTTTGTCAGGTGAAAAGTGGCAAACCCTATAGCCGGGCCGGATAAAACTTTATAGCTGGCTGTCTGTCTGTCAAGGTTTTGAATAACCTCCTTGGGCAGATGTCGATGTGAAACAGTAATGTAAGACATTAAAAGAATGGTTGGCAATATTGTTAAAACAAGTTTTATAAAATTACTTTTAGTCTTTTCAGGTTTTTTTTTGCGGGTTGTTTCAAACTGTAAAAAGAGAATAAATATAATAGCAGGAAAACAAAAAAGAAAATACATTTCATGAATCATTAGTGCCAGCAGCGACAGGATTGCAACCAATATGTATTGCTGTTTAATGGCAAACCATGCAGCTGCAATAGCGACTGATATAAGAATAATATCAAAAAGTCCGTTTGAGTGAGCAAAAAATACAATCGCTGATGATGAAAAAAAAGCACCCAGGGAAAGATTTATGTATAAATCAGCAGGATTTTTAGAAATAACCTTTTTTGAAAACCACAAGATTGAAAAAAAAGCAAAGACCTCTGTTAAAACTGAAAAAGTGTACATTATAGCGTTTATTTGAACCGGGTTTTTATTAATCAATATGGGTTTTATTAAGGTACCTATAAGACCTCTTTTAATGAAACCAAAGTCATAAGTTAAAAACCAGTGGGTTTTTGCATAAACAAAAGGAACATTATATCCGCGATAGATGCCAATTAACATTAAAGCTGTAAAAACCACCATCGAAAAATTAATGATCAATCCGGGAGTGAAAATATCAGATCTTTTCTTATTTAATAAAATGTTAATCATAAATTACAAGTATTAATCATCAGGCAAAGCAACATCTTTAGTTTATAATGCAAAGTTTTAAAAGTGATAAGACTTTTTGATCTATTAATACTATATATCAATAATAATTATTAGCAATTCACATCGAAACGGGTCATTGTAAACCTAACGGCTGTTTACAATGACCATACCCTGTATGGTTTTCATTAAATTGCTGTCATGTTTCGATGATTAAAATAGAACCAAATTCGTAATTACTTATTCTGATTGTTCTTGATGGATAAAAATAGATTCATTGAAAATGTAATTTTTAAAACTCTCTTAATCTCTGAATTTTATTCTTTAAAATAATAATTATAAGAGTATAGGTTTTGCAGGTTTAATATATCACGGAGGTTAAGATGTTCTTTAATTTTATTCCGTCAAAAAAAATATCAGATGTTGGTGCCGGTTCAAAGGTTGTTATCAAGGGCAGGGTTGTTATTGATAAAGAGGTTATGCTGCCAGGTACTAATCTTAAGTGTGCGGCTTTCTGGATGTTGAAAGAGGAGTGGAAGAGGCCTTTGCGCGGCAAAGGGCGCAAGATGTGGACTCCTGTTGATGTTGTTCAGGGGTGTCCCGGATTTTATATTGAAGACGAGAGTGGTAAAATATGGGTGGAGCATAATGATAATGCACTTGATCTTCGCACTGGACGTGATGAGATGGGGCAGCTTGGAAAAAAAGAGACAAGCCGTTTTACCGCACGAGTTATTAAAAATGGTGATGTTGTAAAAATCAGAGGAACTGCCACCGCGCCCAAAGCAAGGGAGCCTGAGGGTTCACTTGTATTAAGACCCGACAGCAAGGGTTCGATAACTATTATTCTTAAAAAAAAGGTAAAAAATAAATGAATATTCTTTTGCGAGAATTCTTCTTCAGTTCTGCGGAACTCAAACATAGAATTGACTGACTCAGACAGTCCTCGACCTTTCGAAGAACACCCGCAAAAGAATTATTTATAACTTACTTATTTGATTAAAACTTTACTACTCGCTGCATTCCTGAGAGGTCTCTTATTATTGTACCCTCTTTATTTAGATATTTGGGGCCAAGTTCAAGGGCGGTTTTTTCTGCCTGTCTGTCATCAAGCTCTATAAACAGTGCGCCATTTTCAGTCAGATATTTTTGTGCATCCGTTAAAATTCTTTTGATAATATCAAGGCCGTCATCACCTCCGCCGAGAAGGGCAATTTGCGGTTCATGCCTGACTTCAATTGAGACATTTTCCATCTGTTTTGATGTGACGTAAGGGGGATTTGTAACTATGACATCGTATTTTTTACCCTCTTTTAAAGGTTCAAAAAGATCACCCTGTAAAAGATTTACACGATCATTTACTTCATGTCTGTCACAATTTATTTTAGCCACATAAAGTGCTTTTTCACTAATATCAACAGCATCAAATTCTGCATCTTTAAGTTCTGTGGCAAGAGAGATGGCAATACACCCTGAACCTGTGCATAAATCTAAAATATTTTTTGCATGGCTGCTTTGTTCTAAAACAGACTGAACAAGAATTTCTGTATCAGCTCTTGGAATCAGCACATCTTCATTTACATAAAAATCAAGTGACCAGAACTCTTTGTTTTCTATAATGGCGGCACTGCACACCCCTTCTCGTCTTTTGGATATGAGCTTTTTAAACCGGGCCAGTTCATCTGATTCAAGGGGAGAATCAAAATTTGTATAAAGATACAGCCTCTGTTTTTTTAAAACATGACAAAGAAGAATCTCGGCCTCAAGCCTTGGGGATTCAATATTTCGTTTTTTAAAATCCTCTGTTGTCCAGCTTATTATTGACGATATGGTCCAGGGCTCAGTCACGAATTAATCTCTCTTTATTTTCAGACATTTTCACTTCTCAGACTGAAGAATAAGTGCTGCCGCACCAAGGATAGCCGCATTTTTATCCTGAAGGCCTGAAATTTGAACATCCACTTTATCTTTAAAAATAAATGGAAGGTTCTCTTCCATATACTGCTTTACAGGTTTCAAAATAAGATCCCCCGCATTTGCAAGACCGCCAAAAAGAAAAAACGCCTGAGGTGATAAAATAGCTGCTGTATTGGCAAGAGCCGCACCAAGAACCTTTGCAGTTATATCAAACGCTTCAAGAGCAAGTTTATCCCCTTTTTGGGCAGCTTTTCCAATATCACTCGATGCCAGCTGATCAATCTGAATAACCCTTAGAGATGACTGTTTTTCCTGATGGGCAAGCAGTTTTTTTGCAGTTTTTACAATGCCTGTTGCAGATGCAAAAGTTTCGAGACATCCATATTTACCGCAGCCGCATTTTCTGTCGCTTCCTGGCTCAGCAGTAATATGACCAAGCTCCCCTGCTATTGAATCATTTCCAAGCAAGAGATTTCCCCCTGTAATTATGCCGCTTCCAATGCCGGTGCCCAGGGTAATAACTACAAAATCCTTTAATTGTTGGGCTTTTCCAAAAATCATCTCTCCAACAGCAGCGGCATTGGCATCATTTGTAATTACCACAGGAAGATCAAAATGCTCTTTCATCATTTCAACAAAATTAACAACCTCCCAGTCAAAGTTGGGGGGGTGTTCAATTGTGCCTCGTATATAATTGGCATTTGGGGCTCCGATGCCAATACCTTTTAAGATGAGTTTATCCTGCTCTATTGTGATAAAATCAGATTTAATGGCTTTAGCAAGACGATCAATAAGTTTATCTGCAGGCTCATCGGCACAGGTTTCAAAGCTGCCTCCCGCAAGAATAGAACCCTGTTCATCTACAAAACCCCATGAAGTATTTGTTCCACCAATATCAACTCCAACTGCTATATTTAATTTTGACATAAACTACCTGCAAAGCTCCTCAAGTTTTTCCTGCACCCTCACTGGTACAGAATAGATTACATTTAAATCGGTTCTGCGGGCAAGGCAACCATTAATATGGTCTCTTTTTCCACTAAATTCGATCACAGCGGGATTTTCCATATCATCTCCATAAATTTTTATACTTGTGGCTACTTTTCCAATATCCGAACTAAAAGATATTGCCTCTAAAGCCTTCATCTCCTCAAGGACAACAATGGCCCTCTCAAGGGAGCGCTCATCAACATTGCATCCAGTTGAAACCCAGGCCTTGCCATCATAAATAGAAGAAAATTCACCTGACTGCGTTTTAATCTCAACCTTTTTGGCAGTACCTCCCTTTATGCGCAGTGCATTTAAAGATGCAATTGGAGATGTAAGAGATTTATAAAACTCATCACTCACGGTAAACAGATAATTTTTACCTTTTATTTTACAATACCTCTCTGAATCTGAGGTCTCATTACCAAATGTCATCTCAACAGTAACTGTATCTGTCTGATTTAGAAGCCCCTTTTTTTCATGGGATGAACTCTTGAACGTCACTTTTAAAACTATCGCATTTTTACTAAATGGATTTAAGGCTTTCGCTTCATCAATAAAATGTTCAACCTCTGTATTTGAAACCATACTGATAATCTTCTCTACGGTGGAGTGTTCCGCAACAGCCAAAACAGGCTCGCTTATAAGCCAGTGCTCTCCTTTTTTAAGGAGAGTCTGATTTAAGATTCCTGTTATTTCAATTTTTTCAGCATCCCGGGTGTCACTATTTTTAATTGTTTTATTTCTAAACTTAAGTTCCAGTGAATCAATATTATCAAGAACATCATCATCAACTGCAATAAGAACCTTTTCTTCCTGACTGTTTTTTGAAAGTCTTGCAGCCAGTTTGTAAGAAGCCGCGTCATCTCCATTTTTTAAAAAATCAATTTTATAAATATCATCATCTTCAAGTGTTATTTCAAGAGATGCAGCAGCCGTATTAAAAGAATTATTTGCAGCATCGTCAGGGATAATGTCATAACCTTTTTTCTGATTTAAATTATCAAGAAAAACCTGAACGCTCTTTTGACTTGTATCCTCAGCTGTTAAAGTTCCGGCTTTCCAGATACCAAATTTATCACTTTCCAGGATCAGAGTTCGGTTGTTTTTATCAATTTCAACTTTTTTAATCTGTTCTGTTTTGAACGGGGCAATATTTTTATCCGCAAATCTTTTTACCGGCATATCCAGAATAGATAAAATTGATTTATCAACACATTTAATACTATTATCCTTTTTTAAATAAACTGATTCATCTCCGCATGAATTTCCAATATCTATTTTTTCACTCTTATTGTTTTTCAGATTAGTCAATATTGAATATTTGGGATTAGCGAGCCCTGCAGACTTTAATGTGACTTTGTCAGAATCGATAAATTTTAAAGCTTCGAGTTCTTTTAAACTTTTAAAAACTTTTTTTGCTTCACTGTTTGCCCTGACTTTATTTGAATCTATTTTTACAAAGAAATTATCCCCATCTGCAAAAAGATTCAGATCATCCCCGTTTGACCTATTAATTTTTACAGATAAAACATCATTAAAAATATTATTAAAAATCAACTTGTTTCT
>JAFGVO010000158.1 GCA_016937935.1 Deltaproteobacteria bacterium
AACTTGTAAACTAAACAAAATTTCAATACTTTAGTGAGAGTACTGGATAATCTTGATTATCCTCATATATTATTATTTGACAGTGAATTTTTTTGAATTAAAATTATTACCTGACTTCTTATCCCGGTACGTGAAATTAATGGAGAATACATGACTAATAAAATCCTCATAGTTGACGACACTGAAACAATGCGACTTACCGAGCAAATGATGCTAAAAGATGAAGACTGCTCTATTGAGATGGCATCAAATGGGGTTGAAGCTATTGAAAAGATTAAAATAAATAAACCTGATCTAATATTAATGGATATTATGATGCCTGAGATGGATGGCATCGAATGTTGCAGGCAGATCAAATCAGATTCATCATTAAGTGACATCAAAGTTGTAATGGTTACAACCAGAAGCGAATACGCAAGAGTAAAAGAGGCTTTCACGGCAGGTTGTGACGATTATATAAACAAACCAATTGATAAAGAAGAACTGCTTACCAAAGTTAATGATCTCCTGAAATTTGTAAGCCTTCGCAAACTTCTTCAAAACTAACAGGCTAACAAGTGTCAGACAATGCAAACAGTTCTAAAAATGGTACTGTAATAGACAGGGTAAAAAATCGTGTAGACGAAATAAAATCCCTTGAAAATGAAGTTCTCAATCTAAAAAAAGAGATTCTTCTGGAGTCGGCTCAGACTATTGACCAAAATGGCGATAAAAATCTAAATTTATCTTTTCTTCTTTTAAATGCTGCAGGAAATAAATTTGCCGCTCCATTAAAATATATTGATGAAGTTGTAGAAATTCCAGAGCTGATATCGTTAAACAATTCTATTCCATCAATTGCAGGTATGGTTAATTTCCATGGTGAACTTTTAGCTGTTATTGACCTGAAAGCCCTTAATTCAAACAGTTCGACTGATATAAATCAGACTCAAATGCTAATTATCTGCACAGTTGAAGAGAGAAAATTTGCACTTCTTATTGAAGAGGCCATCGAAGTTGTTACAGTTGCAGAAAATAATATTAAAATGTCTGACTCGGTTATGCCGGGAATTATAAAAAATAGCGGTATCCTGCAATTTAAAAACAGCTCTCCTGCGGTCATTATTGATCTTTTATGGATTGCTGTTGGCACCCAGTTAGCGGCACTTGTTGAAAACGATAAAATAACAGTAGCTGAACCGGAAAAATTAAAGTGACATTATCTATTAAAAAAAAACTTTCTGATAACTTGGACCTTCAGCCATTGAGAATGGCCATAGAAGAAGAGACCGGATTAATTCTCTCCCACAAAAAAGATCGTGAAATACTATCCAGAATCGGTACGGATATTGAAAAATATGAATCTCTATCTTCTTTTATTGAAACCTTTTTACGTAATAAAAAAATAGCTGAAAAAACAATTGATAAATTAACTATAGGTGAGAGCTACTTTTTTAGAAACCATCCCCATTTTTCAGCTTTAAGAGAGTTTATAATTCCATCACTCATTAAAAAAAATAAAGAGTCCAAACATCTTAAAATTTGGAGTGCCGGATGCTCTTCAGGTGAAGAACCCTACTCTCTGGCAATTATGATTGATAACTATTTTCCACAATTGAAAGATTGGAAAATTGAAATACATGCTACAGATATCAATACAGCTTTTTTAAAAAAAGCCAGAAAAGGTCAATATACGTCCTGGTCATTCAGAGGCGTGGAAAATTCAATTATTGAGAAATACTTTACCAGGATACACAATAATCTCTTTGAACTTAACAGTGACATAAAAAAGGTTGTTACTTTCAGCACAATAAATTTATCCAAATTACCATTGTTGCCAGTTAATGAACATAAAGATTCAGACCTTATATTGTGCAGAAATGTTCTGATCTATTTTGCAATTCCCATGGCCACACAGATCTGTCAATCATTTTCAGAACATCTTAATGACGACAGCTTTCTAATTTTAGGACATTCGGAATCATTTCCTAAAATTAACAATATGAAAACCGTTTACTCACATGCCACTTATTACTATCAGAAAACAGTTGAGAAACAGCAGCCTAATTTTGAAACTTCGAGGATTTCACTTGTTCCAGGAATTGGACAAAATGCATCTGTAAGCAGCCTGACCCCAAATATTCTGAAAAATTTTTCATCCAAAAAAGCAGATGAAAAAAAGAATAAAATTTCACAAATCATTAATAAAGCAACCGATCCGGAGGTTAAAGAATCTGATAAAGATACAGTCTATAATGAGGTTTATAATCTAACAATTGACGGGCACTTTGAGACAGCCATGAACATGATTGACGACATGAAAAAACAGAGTGTTCACCCTGATTACAGATTATTCTTTTTATCTGCACTTATCTTTGATCAGAAAAATAATATTGAGGAAACACTTAAAAATCTTAAACAATCAATTTTTATAAATAAAAATTTTATTATCGGCCACTATTATCAGGCTGTAGTTTACGAACGCAGAGATGAGAAGATCCTGGCTCAAAGAGAACTAAAAAACAGTTCCAAGCTTCTTAATGACCTGCCGGGAACAACAATATTACCGTGGGGCGGCGGCATAACAGCTGCAAGACTTTTAGAAATTGTAACTGAACGCCAAAAAGAGCTGGAGTTTGTAAATAATGGATAATAATTTTTTGGAGATAGAAAAAAAAGTTCTAAAGGAACGGGCAAAAATTCTTGCTCTGCCCGTAATTAAAGAAAACAGCAAATCTGAAGAGCGAAATATTCTATTGTTCTCTGCTCTCAATCAAAATATGGCAATTTATCTTTCAAGTATTGAAGCTGTAACACAGATCACTGATATTGTTTCTATTCCTCATACCCCCAAACATATCCCAGGAGTCATAAGACGAAAAGGCTCTACAATTGCACTGGTAAATCTAAGGTTCTTCTTTTACCCTGATACAGAGAATCTTATTGATGAAGATTATGCAATTATTGTTAAGGCAAAAAACAAAATTTTTGCTCTTCAGGTAAATGATATAAAAGGAGTTATTCCACTTCTTACATCTCAGATAAAAAAAATTCCTGACAACTTTGACAGCGCAATAGCGCCCTATGTATCGGGAATAACAAGTGACGATACAGTAATACTTAACATTGATAAAATGGTGACGTCTGAAGGTTTTGGAACAACCGGAATCGAGAATTAATTATGGGCGTAGATGGTTTAACACCTCAACAGATTCAACAGCTTTCTGAAGTTTTCAGAGCTGAAGCTATCGAACACATTAAAAGTATTGCATCAGTTCTTTTTTCTGCAGAGGATGGCAACACTGAAAATATTGATGACGGTATCAACCGGGCATTCAGAGATGCCCACAGTTTAAAGGGATCTGCCGGAACTTTAGGCTTTGACAGAGTAGCAATAATTGCCCATAGATTTGAAGATGCAATGGGAACTCTAAGAGATAAAAAAACTGAGCTTGATTCCAAAAAAATTGATATTCTGCTTAGAACCCTTGACGTTATCAGACAGGCAATTACTGTCAGTGAGCCAGGTGATGAAGTTTTAACAGATAAAGAGTGTGCATCACTTGAGCTGCTGACAAAGCTTTTTAATCTCGACAACGATAATAATGATAATAAAGAAATTTCACCAGTCAAGAGCAAGACTTCCACACCTGAGAAAACAGTAAAACATACTAAACCTCAGGCTCCCGTAAAAAAAGAACATCAGCGGGAACTTGTAAGAGTTTCTCAAAAACATATCGATGATGTAATTTCTCAATTCGGGTCCCTGTTTGAAGCTGCACTTCAGGTTGAATCTCTCAAGGGCGAACTTGTTATGCTGAAAAATGAATCCGCAAGAATTACAGACGGGGTTACTGCCCTTCTTGAAAAACTTGAAGGAACATCTTATGAAGCCGAGACAATGGAGCTTCTTGAGATTGCAAAAAATCTGACTATTTTATCAAAAACAACTGATTCAAAATTCAATCTCAACCACAGGGAACTGACCAAAAATATTAATCGTACCCAGACAATTTTAAGAGAGTTGAGAATTGCCCCTTTATCCACCCTTGAATTTACTATTAAAAATCAGGTGAGAGATGCAGCATCAAAAACCGGCAAACTGGTTTCTGTTGCACTTATTGGCGGTGAATATTCAGTGGACAGAGCAATTTTAAATGAGATTGAGAAACCTCTAATTCACATTATCAGAAATTCCGTAGACCATGGAATAGAATCCCCAAAAGATAGAATTGCCGCTGGTAAGCCGGAACAGGGAAAAATGGTTATCAGTGCCAGCCACATGGGCGATTCCGTTGTATTGTCAATTGAAGATGACGGTAACGGTATTGACATTGAATCTATCAGAAAAAAGGTTATTACAAACTACAAAATCAATGAGGATGAGGCTGCCTCTTTAAGCGAAGAGCAACTTATTGATTATCTATTTGAGCCTGGATTTTCAACTAACGAAAATGTTTCCCAGATTTCCGGCAGAGGGGTTGGGCTTGATGTTGTCAAATTTACAATTGAGCATCTGGGTGGAGAGGTTAGCCTTACATCTAAAAAAGGATCCGGAACAAAAATTGCAATGCGCCTGCCCTTGACAATGTCCTCAATAAAATGTCTCCTTTTTGAAGCTGCAAATCAGGTAATGGCAATACCGGCGTCCAATGTTTCAAGAGTTATCGGTATTGATAATTCAAAATTAAAAACAATCGGCGGAGGAAGAGTTCTTGAAATTGAAGACGAGCAGATTCCTGTTACAACTTTTGAGGAAGCTCTCTCATTAAAAGCTGAAGACTCGATATCAGAAGCTGCAGAAATAAAGTTTGTAGCTATTGTTAAGTTTGGAGACAGAAAATATGCCTTTGGGTTTGATGTTATCCATGAATACACCCAGTTAATTGTAAAACCACTTGGTGATCTTTTAGAACGAGTACCAAATATTTCGGGGCTGGCACTTTTAGGAACCGGCAAGTTATGCATGGTTCTAAATCCAGGAGACCTCATAAGAACGGTTACCGGATCATCATCCGGAGTTAAACGAAAAACTACGATAGATACATCTAAAAAGGTTACTACAATTTTGGTGGTTGATGATTCCATTGCCATTAGAACAATGCAGACAAACCTCCTGGAGTCAGCCGGTTTTAAAGTTCTTACCGCAACAGATGGATTAAAAGCTTTGCAGTCTCTTAATTCTACCCATGTTGATCTTGTTCTATCTGATGTACAGATGCCAAATATGGATGGCTTTGAACTTACTGCTGCCATTAAATCAAGGGATAAACTGAAACATATACCGGTAATACTTATTACATCATTAGGATCTCCTGCTGATATAAGTGCAGGGCTAAATGCAGGTGCCGATGCACACATTATCAAAAAAGAATTAACCAGACATGAACTGTTACAAACTATTGATCAGCTATTATGACTAAACAACAGAGAGACATATAAAATTATGATAAGAATATTAATCGCCGAAGATTCAACAACTGTACAGAGAGTTCTAACCACACTTCTTGATAACGAGAAAAATCTGGAAATAGTAGGTATAGCAAGTGATGGTGAGCAGGCAGTTGAAATGTGCTGTGCTTTAAAACCGGATCTTGTGACCATGGACATCTTCATGCCTAAAAAAAATGGTCTTGAGGCAACAAAAGAAATTATGAGCAGATGCCCAACCCCCATAGTAATTATAAGCTCTATGGTTAAAAGCGGAGGCAGTAATCTTACTTTTGAAGCCATGAGAGCCGGCGCTATTGAGGTGATTGAAAAGCCAACCGGTATTTTATCAAATAAATATCAGGATATTAAAAAAAGTCTCATTTCTATAATCGAACGTTCTGCCCATACCAATCCTGATGCACTTTTCTCATGGCTACCCTCTTCCCCTATTGAAAATGAATCAAAGAAGCAGGAGGAAAGAGAATCCACCGGCAAAATAATTCTTCAGCATTTTTCAAAAAACAAACTCTCAACATTAATGCCGGATATTATATGTATCGGAGGCTCCACAGGTGCACCAACTGTTATTGTTGAAATTTTGTCAAAACTTCCAAAGGATTACCCCATCCCTGTTATTGTTGCTCAGCATATTTCAAAAGGATTTGCCCCAAGAATGGCTGACTGGCTTAATTCATCAATAGAATTAAACGTTAAAATGGCAGAAGAAAATATCACTCCGTCAGTTGGAACAGTTCTTATCTGCCCTGATGATCAGCATTTAAAATTTTCACCTGAAAGAAAAATAAAATTTGAACAACCAACAGGTACGGGCATGCATATACCAAGTATAGACATGCTCTTTTCAACAGCATCCATCGCTTACGAAGAGAGGGCTGTTGGTATTATTCTTTCAGGTATGGGTAAAGATGGAGCTGATGGTATTTTAGAAATGAAAAATTCCAACGCATTAACGATTGCCCAAAACAGTGAAACGAGCGTAATTTTTGGAATGAATAAAATTGCAATAGACTTTGGAGCAATCGATTTTACACTATCTCCAACTGAAATTGCAGAAGCACTTCTTACAATCGGAAGCAACTTTCATAAATAAAAGTCTATTTTGAAAGTAATATTTTCAACTCGTTGTTATAAATACAAACCCTGACTCCACCATTTATATCCGTTCGATAAAAGCGAACATCTAAATCTTTTAATCTTTTAACAACATCTTTAGAAGGAAAATTATAGCGATTAAACGGTCCCATGCTTCCAATGGCAATTTTAGGATTTACCTCTTTTAAAAAATCTATTGATGAGGAACTTCTGCTTCCGTGATGTCCAAGTTTTAGAACATCAGCTCTCAGGTTTATTTCTTTTGAAAGCAGTTCCATTTCACCCTCAATACTAAGGTCACCTGTTAGAAGAATACTTTTATTTTTATAAGTAATTTTTAATACTATGGAGTTGTCATTAAATGAAAATGAAGGATTATATGAACTTTCATAGTTACAGGGATGAAGTACATCTACAATCGCACCATGAATTTTATGTCGCCTGCAAATTTCATTACCCCTTTTAATGTTAATTCCTTCTTTTTTAGCAAGTTTTAATAGTTTGTAATAGACCGGGTTTGCATCCTCCTCAATCCCCTGTCCGTTTTCCCATATTTCATCTGTTTTTATGCGGGAGGCAATATATGGAAGCCCCATAAGATGATCCGGGTCAGGATGTGTGAGGACAATCTTTTGAAGTTTATTCACACCCAATGATTTTAAAACCGGAAATATATGTTCTTTTCCAATCTCCTTTTTAGCTGTTCCCCCGGCATCTACAAGCCAGTGAGCACCGTCAGGAAATGTTATAAGAGTTGAATCACCCTGACCTGTCTCTAAAAAATCAACACACAATGTACCTTGAGGAAAAGCCGGAACAATAGTCAATCTTGAAATTATAAAAAAAATCAGAGCAATAAATATCAATACCAAAGAGGTTATTCTCCTTTTTAAAAGAAAAAAAAGAATTGCTGATGATAGTATAAATACAATAGCGCCTTGCATATTATTATCAATTTGCAATACGGGAGCTATTGATGCGATATCTACAATTTTAAAAAGCAATTTAAATAATGGTGACAGGATATAAGATGTGAAACTGATTAAGTCAGGAAGTATAAACATTCCAAGCTCAAAAATCAGAATCAAAGGCATAAGCAGTATTGAAACAAAAGGAACAGCTATTAGATTAACAAATGGAGAGACCAGACTAACACTTCCAAAATGAAACATTATTATAGGGGTTGTGATTGCAGTTGCAGTAAAAGTTGTTGCTGTCAGAATTTTAAAATAATGAATCAGGAATTCAAAAAAGTTTATTATTACATTTTGAGCTTCACTTTTTATAATGCCATTTTTTATATAATTTTTCATAACTGCCAGCAGGCCTGCAACTGTAAAAAAAGAGAGTTGAAACCCGGCAGAAAAAAACAAAAGAGGATTTAATGTAATTAAAAATGCCCCTGCAAACAATAGGGAGTTAAAGGATATGGCCTTTCTGCCAACAAGAATACCACCCATAGCAAACAAAACCATTGTGAGTGCTCGAATAACAGGAGGATTTCCACCAGTTAAAAGTGCAAATAGAGTTATAAGAGGTATGGAAATAACTGCGGAAATTTTCTTAACATCATAAGCTGCACTAAGATAATAGACCCTCCTTAAAATAAAATTCAATAAGGCAAAAGTCAGCATGGATACAATCCCCAGATGCAGTCCGCTTACGGCAAGAAGATGTGCTGTTCCGGTTTTTTTAAACTGATCTTTTTCATTTTTAAGAAGAGCTTTTGACTGCCCGAGACTTAGAGCAATTGCCAGTCTGGTATATTTTTCATTTATAGATTTGTTATTTAGAGATGCAATCCATAAACCAGTAACCTTTCTTCTGATTTTATTTAAAAATGGTTCATAAAAACTGTGTCTTTTTTTTACTATTATAAAATCTTCTGATGATTGAACTTTAGAAAAATAAATCTGCTCATTGTTATCTTTATTTACAATCTGACCTGGATTTGCATATTGGTGTTCAGGAACAAGGCGCCCTGTAAATCTGACAGTATCACCTTTTAAAAATTTATAACTTTCATCTCCTGTTTTAATTAAAACTTTTCCTCTTGTATGATTGAGTTGTGGAATTATACGACTTGTCATACAGGATGATTTGCCCCTTAACGTTAAGGTAAACCTGGTTTCTCCTTTAAAAACAAACGGAACATCATCCACATCTCCTTCAACAGCTCTTATACATATCTCCTTGGATCCATTTTCAGGATCAGGTCCTTTTGCATCAATATCTGCTGATCCTGATCCTCTCAAAAGACCAATTAAAAACAGGGCTGAAAAATATAAAGGAATTTGAAATTTATTAATAATTAATAAATAAACCAAAAAAGTTATGGGAACCAATATCCAGAAAACTGACAAATGTATAAATGTGCCTGCAATTACTCCGGATATATATATTATTATTGAAAACATTAAAAAGGTCATACAAAGGCATATAGGCAAAGATTATGCCAATTTTAACACCCTTGTTTTATTGAGATTTTACGGAATAAAATCTTGAAAATCGGCACAAGTGACACAATTAACATCCAATTTATGGACAGTTGTGCCACCTTGTTATTGAAAAGTTCAAAAATGAATTATTAATCATTTAAACAATAATACTCTCAGATGTTTTGCAAAAACAGCACAATTTATGATATAAAAATAAAATGAAAACCCAGAACACTAAAAAGGATGGTACTCACGTGAAATATATTATCAATCTTCTAACACTTATACTTTTTCTATGTTCAGCAACAGCTTTGGGAGCAGAAAATAAAAAATTTCCCTGTCCCGGAGTTCCTAAAAATACAGACACCGCAAAAAGTCGCGGAGATGATTTTTTTAAAAATGGTGCTGAATCTGAGCAAAAAGGAGATAACTACGGAGCTCTGGAACGATATTTATGCTCTTTAAAAATGAATTCGAATGAAAAAACTTTTTCAAAAGTTGAGCAGTTATCATTTGCTGTAGAGCCTAGAAAAGATGCGGTTAAACTTCTTATAAAATTTAAGAACAGAAATAAAAACAATGAATCAGTGCAGGATGTAAAAATACTGATTGATACACTTAATAATCCCGATGCAAAACCTCCTGCCCCTGCAGAAGCGTCTATAGATACGACAGAACCTGCACCTGAAACAACACCGAACACAACTAAAAAAGAAAAACAAAATTATGATAATGTTGCTGCAGGACCTGTTGACAATACAACGGAACTGAATAATGACAGCAGCCAAAAAACAATGGAACTTGATGAGGACTCAAAATTAAAAGATGTGGAAGTTGCAACAAAAATTCATAGTGATGAAGATGGGATATCTCCTAAAAACAAGAAATTAAGAGCCGGCGGAATTACAGCCACAATTATTGGAGGAGTACTCCTTGGTCTTGGGGCAACTTCTCATGTATTAAGTTTTAAATCTAAAGACAAAGCATTAGACTCTGTAACCTACCCCAAATATCTCTACTATGAGCAAAAAATGAATAACCAGTCTGCAGGTGCATACACAGCCTACTTATTTGGCGTAGCAGGAATAATAACCGGAATCGTACTCATCATGAAATCCAAAAAAAAGGACGATCAAAAAAATACTGAATTTGGAGATTCACTCTCTGTAAAAATTGATGCAGGTCCAACCGGATTTTCTATTGCAGGAACTTTCTAAAAAAGGATACCAAAATGAAAAAATTATTTTTACTACTATTTATAATAAGCGCCCT
>JAFGVO010000018.1 GCA_016937935.1 Deltaproteobacteria bacterium
CAAAGTTTGAAAGTCCGTTTTTATATGCAGGGCTGTTATATTCAATTCCAACAATGGTATTTGCATAGACACCTACAATGCCAATCTGCCCCTTTTTATCTTTTAAGTGAGAGAGAATGGGAATGTCATATTTCATGCCGTCTATTGTTTTTGGAGTTACAAATGTTGTTACTGTTTTTCCCTCTCTATTGATCTGGAGCTCTATCTTTTTACCCGGCATACTGCTGATTTTTTCAACCATGTGATTCCAGCTGTAAACAGCTGAGCCATTTACTTTAGTTACAATATCTCCTGGTTGGAGATCTGCTTTTTGTGCGGGGCTGTTCTCAATAATCATTCCAATCTCAGCAGGAGGAACCATGTTTTGATTTAAAAACATGAAAAAGTACAAAAAAACCGGAAATATGAGATTCATGGCAGGGCCGGCAATATAAATTATGGCCTTTTTATAAGGTGAAATTCCCTGCATTGACAAAGAAATCTCTTCATTTGAGAGCTCCTCGGACGGGTCATCACCAAAAAGTTTTACATAACCTCCAACTGGAATTGCGCTTATGATGTAGTCTGTGTCACCCTTTTTAAATCCAAAAATCTTTGGACCCATGCCAAGAGAGAAAGTTAATACCCTGACTTTAAAAAGTTTTGCCGCAAGAAAATGACCGCCTTCATGAATAAAAACCAGTATTCCCGCTAAAATAATAAAATAAAATATACCTGTAAAAATACTCATAAAAGAATATTAACATCAAATCTCATAAAAACTCACTAAAAAGATGGGGCTAGAAATCTTCTTTCTGATTTTCCATCTCTTCGTAATTTGACTGATCAAGCTCAGGGTCATCTTCGTACATATTGAGTGGAATGCTCAAATCACGGCCACCCTGGTTTAATTCTGCCACATCTCTTGGCTCAGGCAGCGGGTCACCTTCATGATAAAACTTAATCTCTTCATCAAGTCCAAGGCGATATTCGGCTTTAGAAATTTTCCCCCTGGCGAGCATTGTTTCCATTACCCTGTGAATACTGGCCATTTTCTGTGGTGTGACAATATTTTTTTTGTAGCTTTCATAGCGGGCAATGGGGTTTGGCAAAAGTTTAATAAGAAAAATGCTCTCCGCAAGATTAAGTTCAAAGGGCTCTCTGCCAAAATAGTGCATTGCTGCGGGGCCTATTCCATAAATGGAAGGGCCAAACTCAATTACGTTAAAGTAGAGTTCCAGAAGCTCATCTTTTGTAAAATTGGATTCGAGGTACCATGTAAAAAATAGCTCTTCCAGTTTACGTTTTAAAGTTTTATCTCTCGAAAGAAAGAGGTTTTTGGCAAGCTGCATTGTTATTGTGCTTGCTCCGTGAAGCATGCCGCCCTTTTTGAGATTCATGACAATTGCACTGCGCATTTCCGGGAGCGTGAGTCCGTTATGACGGTAGAATTTACCATCCTCAGTTGTCAGAACTCCCGCTACGAGATAGGGTGAAATTGATGAAAGGGTTGTCCAGCTGCTTGTGCCGGCGCCTGTTGTCAGTCTGATTCTTTTTCCATCAGGAGAGTAGCCCATGTAGGTAAAAGGGTGTCTGAAATCATCAGGATGGGGAACATCTCCAAAATTGCTGATTTTACACCTGTTGTCCAGATTTCCTTCTAAAACGGTTTTATCAGGATCGAGAAGATCAATTCCCAGATGGAGATCAAATGATATTTTACCTTCAAGAGCGAGATTGTTAATGTCATTTCTAAGTTCTTCTGGAATAGCGGTAAAGATCTGTCTGCAGGAGGTGGGGGGAACATTGGCTCTCAAATCAAAATTAAAGGGCTCAAGATTGATGTCACCCCTGAAAGTTACCCGTGCGGGGCCATTGGAAAAGTTAACTCTCTCAATAGTTATGGACTTGCTCTTTGTTAAATATGAAGCTTTAAAATCAAAGGTGCCTTTTATGTTTTCAAGAGGAATCTCGGAGATGCTGTTATTTAAAAAAGTAATTCCCGAGATTGACATAACCCCTTCCGCACTAAGTTTTTCTGATTCTTTTGAGTAATTGAACCTTACCTGGGCATCTGCTCCTGCTGTTGAAAAATCAATGTACTGATTGTTAAAAAGCATTGGTCCGGCAATTTTTAACGGGAGGTCAGGAATCTCAACAATAAGCTCCGGGTCTTTATCCCTCGGAAGATTAAACTGGAGAAGCCACGGGGCATCTGTACCTTCAACTCCGCCACTGGCACGTAACGAGAGGAGCTGCTTGTCATTACTGATGATTTTAGAATTGATCTCTTGAAACTCGATTGAGTTTCCGTTTTCATCTCTAATTTTTCCCTCACCATTTTTTAGACTTATTACAGCGTCAAGATTGATGGAGTCGGCTTCTTCAGAATCTGCACTGCTCTGTTTTGAAGATAAAAAGCCAAGTTCATTGAGGGTGGATTTAATATTCTTTTCACTGTTTAAAAGAACATCCTTTGAAGAAGGGATTAAAAATTTGGGGTTATCAACTTCAACAGCAAGATGTTTTAGCTGGAAATCATAATCTATTAAGAGATTTCCTCCATTGATTTTAATCTGTTTTTCAGGGTTGAATGTGATATTTTCTGCCCGTATTACAGCTTTGTTTCCAGGTGTTACTCTGCCTTTTATACCTTTGACAGTACCGGAAAGTTTTCCGTTATTAAAAAAACCGTCACCGGAAACAATATCAATTTCGGGGAGAGTGGATTTTGCCTTGTCAGTACTCCCTTTTGGAGAGGAGAGATTTTTTTTAAGTTCTTTCCAGCTTTGCAGAGATGCTCCTGAACTCTGTTTCCCTGCAAAAAAACTTATGCCGTCGATTCTGATTCCTGTTATTTCGAGATTTCCTGTAAGAAGAGGACCAACCCTTACATTAATACCGAGACGATCAATTTTTGCAAAAGGGAGGTGCTCTTTTTTAGAAAGCAGCTCAACATTTTTTAAGGAGACCGCCGTAAGTGAGACAGAAATGGATTCATATTTTACAATTACACCGTATCTGTTTTCAATTTTAGGGATAAAACTGTCTGCAATCTTTTTTTCAGGTCCGGACTGCATAAAGAAAAAGAGAATAAATCCCAAAACGACGAATAGTATTATAATAGCGAGTAGCCAGCGTTTAACACCCATAACGCAACGGAGTTTCCCACGACTTTTAAAGGTTGTCTACTTAAAACATAAATGGTTAAATCAATAGGATGGTTATGGTTATAAAATGAAGAGCAAAAAAAATAAAGTCTGTTTAAAAACAGATACTTATAAATTAAAAGAGATTAATCCCAAAGGGGTTGTATTCATTGCCAATGGAGGCAGAACGGCTGGTGTCACTCTCTCAAAAATACTTGGTTTGCCACTATTTTGTGTAGATATTCGTTATCCCCTCAGCAGATTGATGGACAGGAGAAATATTTTTATCAAAGGATTTTTATGGCTGTTTAAAGAGCTGATTTACAGAGTTACCACTCCAGAACGTTCAGGGGACTGTCCGGGGTTGTTAAATCAAAAAGAAGAGTTACCTTTTAAGCCGGGTGAAAGAGTGATACTTGTGGATGACTCTGTTTCAAGCGGCAGGACAATTAAAATGGCACTCGTCCTTCTTGAGGAAAAAGGTCTGTTGAGGGGTGATATTTTTATTGCCACACAGAGATGCAGCAGAAGTTCTGAAGAGCTTGTGGATTTTTTAATAGATTTAAATTAAAGGAATTTTGGTGACTCTAAATGGTAGACGACAAAGTGTTTCCAGATGAAAAATGGAAAAAATTAATAAATACCGAAAGAGAAAACTCCCAGAGCACGGATAAGTTTTTTGAAATTTCAAAACCTTCCGAGGGTGACATATGGGCAGATATCGGGTGTGGGCCCGGTTATTTTACTCTTCCTCTGGCTAAGAAAGTAAAGAATATTTTTGCAGTTGATTTGAGTACAAATATGCTTGAAGTCTGCAGAAGAAGAGCCCTTGAGGAATCAATTGAAAATATTGAGTACATTCAATCTGCTGGTGAGGAGTTGGGAATTTTAGATAGTACTGTTGACAAAGCACTTCTTGCAAATGTCTTTCATGAATTTAGTGACAGAAAAAAAGCTGTTGGCGAGGTTAATAGAATTTTGCAAAATGGTGGAAAGTCATTTGTAATTGACTGGAAATATGAAGATATGCCCTTTGGACCGCCATTGAATCATCGAATACCTCTCCATGAGATAATTGGTGAGTTTGAAAAAGGTGGCTTTAAACTTGTTGAAAATACAGACACCTACAAACAGTTTTATATGCTATGTTTTTTGAAAATCTCTTAGCCTGGAAAGTAAATTGCTGATTATTTACGCTTCTTTTTAAAATATTCGGTGTAGGCGGTCATAAAATCCGAGGCTGCTCTATGGGAATCAATTTTTAAGAATCTGGCAAATTCCGTTACAAAACCCCTTGTAAAAACCGCCGCAGGGAGATCTTTGTATCGCTCTTCTTCTATTGCCTGTAAATATCTGACTGCAATTTTTGCCCGGTTGGAAATATCAACAAGCTCCACATTGTGCTTTTTGCGAATCTCTCCTAAAAAATGTCCACCAACAAACTGATCCTCCGCAAGCTCAATCCGGGGGAGAGAATCGTGGGTAGCTGCAACTTTTCCGGCAATGGACTCTCTTGGTTTAATGTCACTGTCACCAGTTACTGAAAATCCGTTTGGAAAGTTATCCTTGTCATATTTTCTTCTTTTGGATTTGTCCACAAGCTGACTGTGGGCAAAATCGGCAAGTTTTTGAAACTCGGTTCTCTCTTTCTCTGGACACAGACCTCTTACTGCAATTCCGTCAATTCCAAACCAGGTCTTAATCTGTTTATAAGCTCTCCTCACCTCCTCTTCGGAGGCTCCGGGATAAATTTCAAGAAGCTCGTAATAATTTTGAACCTCTGTTTTAGGAGGAATTACAAACGGAGTAATTAAATCTCGATAAACAAGACCTGTAATATTTCTTACAATTTCTTCAAGATCTTTACATGCACGACTGCCTGAAAAATTAATCAGCAGGGGTTTTGCTCTTCTTTGAGAGAGCCATACATTATCGTCCCAGCCAATTGAACCAACAAGAATGGGAACAATTCCAAGCCATCTGGTTGAAGCTGAAATCATGGCATCACCAATGTACTCGTCTTCTTTAAGCTTTACCTGATTAACTATTATGAGGGGGTGAAACAGTTGTGCATAGCGTTTGATTTTCAAAGCCAGTTCTTTGTTAAAAATATCAGTTTCATCAATAATATTGCGGGGAGTTTTATAGATTCCGTGACTGACATCATTAAAAAATGAGGCGACTGCGCTGTTTTCCTCCTCTGAAAAAATATGGAGGAGCCCTCTTGTAAAAGCTGCGGAGATAAAATTGTAAGTAGATTCAATTGAGTCAGGCATGGGAAGGGTGACTGAGATTGAATAATCTGCAAGCAGGTAGAGATCAAGTGTGAATTTTTCAACATTAGAGTCGAGATCAATAATAATATAGTCAGACTGAACATTTTCTATCTGTTTTATAAACTGTTCAATCCGGTTTTCTTTTTCAAGTTCGCTAAAACTTAAGGATGGTGCCGAGGCAAGTAAATAGAGATTTGTAATTGATGTATCAACAACCGCGTCAGCAATTTTATCAACTCTTTTTAAAATGACATCTGCAATATTTTTTTCAGGCTGAGCCTGTCCAAGCCAGTGACAGAGACCTCCGTTACTGAGATTTGCATCAATCAGCAGAACATCCTTGCCAATCTGAGCCAGAAAGATTCCAAGATTGCTGGCGACCATACTTGAGCCGCAGCCTCCTTTAGAGCCGTGAACAGCAATAATACTTCTTGATTTATATTTTACCTGTTCTCTTGTATTTTCCATAAATATTTCCAGATTTAGAAAGTTATAGCATTTTTAAGATTAATCAGACATTTTATAAACTATTATTAGGTATAATCTGATATTTTATATCTTTTATTAATTATGATTATCATAACGTGGTTATGGAAATCGTTGTAATTTCAGGAGGAATCATGGTTCTTTTTGGACTTGATGTATTATTAAAAGAACATCTTAATGTTATTAAAAATAAAAAGGTTGGGATTGTGGCTCATCCTGCGAGTATCAACTCACAATATATTCATATTTATGATCTGCTAAAAAAAAATGGTGCCACAATTACAGCACTTTTCGGGCCGGAGCACGGCTTTAACGGTGTGGCTCAGGATATGGAAAGTGTCCATAATGACATTACAAAAATTGATAAAATTCCCCTTTACAGCCTTTATGGCTCTTCATTTGAGACACTCTCCCCAAGTGAGGAGACTGTTTCACAGCTTGATCTGCTTATAATCGATCTTGCTGATGTGGGTTCAAGGTATTACACCTTTATCTGGACAGCTGTTCTCTGTCTGGATGTATGTATCAAAACTGATACTCCCCTGATGATTCTTGACAGGCCAAATCCCTTAAACGGAATAAGTGTTGAAGGAGCTCCTCAAAAAGAGGGTTTTCTCTCTTTTGTGGGTTTAAAGCAGATTGCCGTACGCCATGGATTAACTCTAGGGGAAATTGTTTTAATGAATGCCAAAGAGAAAAATGCATTAAAACTTGTTACGGTTATCAAAACAGAAGGGTGGAAAAGGGAGATGTTTTATGACGATACTCACCTGCCCTGGGTGCCTCCGTCCCCCAATATGCCGGCACTTGACACTGCAATTATTTATCCCGGGTTATGTCTTCTTGAGGGCACAGAATTTTCGGAAGGCAGAGGAACAACAACCCCGTTTGAGATGTTCGGGGCTCCCGGGGTTGACAGTGTCACCCTTTGCAAAACTTTAAACAGTCAAAATCTTCTGGGTGTGGTTTTTAGACCGGTATCATTTAAACCCATGTTTCAAAAGCACAAGGAGGAAATCTGTACAGGGGCAGCTATTCATATTACCGACCGGAACAGTTTGCTGCCTTATAAAACCGGAATGGCAATAATATGGGCCCTTTACACAACTTCTAATAATATTTTTAAATGGCGGCATAAACCCTACGAATTTGTAAAAGAGATTCCAGCTATTGATCTGCTCACCGGCTCGGACTTTTTTAGAAAATCAATTGAGGACGGAGCACATTTTAATGATATCTACAGTATTAACGAAAAAGAGACCACTTTAGAAATTAACCGCTTAAGAGAGTACCGCATCTACAGTTGAATTTATCCCAAAAAACAAGAGACAAAAGAGGGACGGAGGCCCGCGTTAAAGTCTGTAAAGCACTGTAATTATAAATAAAGTAGAGGGACGGAGGCCTTTTATTTGTGTTTTATTTTCAGGATGGCAATTTTTGTGGAGTGATTGAAGGGGGCGGTTGAAACTGGGGGAGGGGTTACAATTGTTTGTGGTGTTCCTGTGAAGTCAGTGTCAACGGGTATGTATTGTTCAATGGAAACGTAGCCGTCTTCGGTGAGGGCTTTAAGGGAGTTTTCAAAATCTTCACCTGTTGTAAAAATTGAGTTGTTTATCACTGCAATTTTGCCGTCATTATTTATTAAAGGTCTGATTTTATTTATTAAATTTATAATTCCGCTGCTGTTTTTCTGAAGGTCTACAGTCCCTTTTTTGCCCGATGAAAATATGGGAGGGTCAATAATTGCCAGTTCAAATTTCCTCTTTTTACGTTTTAATTTCTGTATTTCAGGAAAAAAGTCACCAATAATAAAGTTGGAGCGATCTATTGTGAATCCATTTATTGTTGTTGACTGTTTGGCAACGTTGAGAAACTTTTTGCTTAAATCAAGGTGAACAACTCTTTTGGCCCCTCCTTTTTGTGCAGCAACTCCAAGGGAGCCCGTATACGCAAAGGTGTTTAATACTTTAGCTTTCAAGCTGTTTTCAAGTATCCATTTTCTTAGAAGTCTTGTGTCCAGGTAGAAGCCCGCATCTCTGTTCATTGTGAGGTCGATGCTGTAGTTTACTCCGTGCTCGATAATTTTTGTGTCACCCTTTTGTCCAAAGATATAAACACCGTTTTTAAGGAAAACATCCTCTGCGTATCTGTGTTTAACAATCACTGCAGTTAAAAAATCAAGGGCCCCTTTGTAGTAGTCAGCTACAAGTTTTATTTTTTCCAGATTTTCTTCATATTGCTTATGATAGTTGTGAATAAGCAGTGTGCTCCCAAAAAGGTCAACTGCAAGGGTGTCGTCACCTTCTATAAAGCCGTTAAAGATTCTAAAGGCGGATTTGTTTGTTTCTGTAAAAAATTCTTTTCGAATTTCAAATGTTTTTTCAAGTAGTTTTATTGTATTACTATTCATCTCAATTGTGGAAAATACAGTAAAAGGGTTTAAAGTAAACAGTATTGTTGAGTTTTTATCTTTAATAGTTGACTAAGAGGGTTTTAGGATAATAGTTTCTAAACTTTGTAAATTGAGAGAATAATAACATAAAAGTAAGGAAAATAAGATGGATAGTACAAAAGATTACAAGGTCGCAGATATAACTCTTGCGGATTTTGGGCGTAAAGAGATTGAAATTGCACAAAAAGAGATGCCTGGACTTATGGCGGTTCGTGAAAAATATGGTCACACAAAACCACTTAAAGATAAAAGAATAATGGGGTCCCTCCATATGACTATTCAAACTGCGGTGCTTATTGAGACGCTTGTGGAGCTTGGTGCTGATGTGAGATGGGCGAGTTGTAATATTTTTTCTACCCAGGATCACGCAGCAGCGGCAATTGCCAAATCAGGAGTTCCCGTTTTTGCATGGAAGGGCGAAACCCTTGAGGAGTACTGGTGGTGCACAAATGAAGCATTGACATTTCCAGGGGGAAAAGGCCCCAATCTTATTGTTGATGACGGAGGAGATGCCACTTTGCTTATTCACAAGGGTTGTGACCTTGAAAAGTCCTTCGAAGAAACAAAAACAGTTCCTCCCATTACTACCGAAGTTGAAGAGGAGATTGAAATTGAGAAGCTCCTTAATAAACTTGTGGTCGAATTTCCAAACAAGTGGAGAGATATGGCAAAGGAGATGATTGGAGTTTCCGAGGAGACAACTACCGGTGTTCACAGACTTTATGCAATGATGGAGGAGGGTAAACTTCTTTTTCCTGCGTACAATGTAAATGACTCAGTTACCAAATCCAAGTTTGATAATCTTTACGGATGCCGGGAGTCTCTGGCTGACGGAATTAAACGTGCCACAGATGTTATGATTGCCGGAAAAGTTGTCTGCGTATGCGGGTATGGGGATGTTGGAAAAGGCTGCGCTCACTCAATGCGAGGTATTGGTGCAAGGGTTGTTATTACTGAGATAGATCCCATCTGCGCACTTCAGGCGGCCATGGAGGGATTTGAAATTATGACAGTTGAAGACGCTCTTCCAACTGCCAATATTTATGTAACGACAACAGGCAACAGGGATATTATTACTGCAGACCATATGTCCAAAATGAAAGACCAGGCAATTGTTTGCAATATCGGTCACTTCGATAACGAGATTCAGATGGCTCAGCTCTCAAAATGGCCGGGGATAAAGAAGATTAATGTTAAACCTCAGGTGGACATCTGGCGCTACGAAGACGGGCATGAGATTTTTATTCTTGCAGAAGGTCGACTTGTTAATCTTGGATGTGCCACAGGACACCCAAGCTTTGTAATGTCCAACTCTTTTACAAACCAGGTAATGGCTCAAATAGCACTTGCCGAGGATAAGCCGGAGGTTGGTGTTTACATGCTTCCTAAACATTTAGACGAAGAGGTGGCAAGGCTTCATCTTGAAAAACTGGGTGTTAAACTCACCAAACTTTCTAAAGAGCAGGCAGACTACATTGGTGTTAAAGTTGAAGGTCCTTATAAACCAAGTCACTATCGATATTAAAAATATGCCTGGAGGGCTATGGGGGATAAAAGCAGATACCTGAAGCTTTATGAAAGTGGCACCATTGCCAGGCAGCATGGGGATTACCTCACCGCAGAAAAGATGTTTAATGAGGCGCTCTTGATTGAACCCCTTGGAACAGCAGGTCTTGAGCTTTGCAGAACTCTGTTTTTATCCGGTAAAGCTGAAGAAGGTGATGAGCGGCTGTTAAAGGAGCTTGAACTTCATAAAAGTTGTGAGAAAACCGCATTTGCCCTTGGGCTCATCTCTCTCCAGTTTATGAGAAAAGAAAATGCCGTAAGGTTTTTTATGCGGGCAGTTGAACTTGCTCCAGGTAAAGCTGAATATTACAATGGTCTTGGATGTGCCTTAAAAGAGCTTCAAAGATTTAAAGAGGCATCCTTGTCGTTTAAAAAAGCCCTCTCCCTAAAAGATAACTATGGAGAGGCTCTGACAAACCTTGCCTCAATTCTCTCAATTTCAGGTGATAATGAGGAGGCTATCCAGTATTTAAAAAAGGCGGTTGGGTCTAAAGATGTTACACCTGTAATTGTAAGCAATTATCTTTTAAGACAGCACTACTGCCTTAATGCCGAGAACATGAACATTACCGCCGGACATAAAATATTTAATAAAATATTCGCCCCTGAAAATAAGAATAAAAAATCGCTTGGAATTATTGACCCGACTGGCCGTAAAATCAGAGTGGGCTTTGTATCCGGGGATTTTAGGGAGCATCCTGTTGCCTGGTTTATGCTGCCTCTGTTTAAACATTTTAATAAAGATAAATTTGAAATCGCTGCATACAGTGATGCCACTGTTCATGACTCGGTAAGTGAACTGATTAAAAGAGAAGTTAACGAGTTTATTGATATTTCTTCTTTGAATGATGATGAGTTTTCAAGCCGTATCAGGGAGGATAAAATTGATATCCTCTTTGATTTAAGCGGTCACACAGCCAGAAACAGATTGACGGTATTTGCAAATAGAGCGGCTCCTTTACAGGTTACATATTTAGGTTACCCTGACACAACCGGACTTGAAAATATGGATTACAGAATTGTGGATCAGTTTACGGATCCCTCTTTTGTTACATATGGGGGCAGTGAAAAATTAATAAGACTTAACAGATGTTTTCTGACGTTTTCAAAACCGGGTTATTTAAGACCTGTAAGAGATTTTCAGCCTGCAGTACAAAACGGATATGTAACTTTCGGATCTTTTAACAACAGCAGCAAAATTAATGGTTCTGTTATTGAAGCCTGGTCAGAAATATTAAAAAAAGCAGCTGATTCAAAACTTGTATTAAAATTTTCAGGGGGAGGAAATGACGAGATAAAAGATGGTTTTATTAATAAATTTGCATCACATGGAATTGACAAGTCGAGAATTATTATTGAAGGCTGGTCATCTAAACAGAGTCATTTTAAAAGATATGAAGATATTGATATCGCCCTTGACACTTTCAGTTACAACGGTGTTACTACAACTCTTGAGGCCCTCTGGTCTGGAGTTCCGGTGGTAACATTAAATGGAAATATTCACGCATCAAGAGTAGGGTATTCAATTTTAAAAGCCATTGGACTTGAACTGTTTGCCCCCTCTTCAGTTGAGAAATACATAGAAGTTGCCTCAGCCCTATCTTTTAAAGTGGACTCACTTTTTAAACTGTCAAAAACTGTTCGCTCACGAATAGCCGCGAGTTCCCTAAGCGAAGGGGAGTCTCTTGCCAGGGCAATCGAAAACTCGTTTTTTCAGATGATAAACAATTACAACAAGCAGGCTTAATCAGATTGTGACTTTTTAAATATTGAGTGGTCAAGAAATCCGGTCTTTGTAAAACCTTTAATCATTGAGAACCTTATGCATAAGAGGCTGGAAAGATCTGCTGCAGTGTAAATAGCAAGGATAATTGCAATCTGATATTTTATGGCAACAAGGGGCAGGCTTCCTCCAAGTATCTGACCTGTCATCATTCCCGGCAGAGAGACAAGTCCCATTGTGGACATATTTGCAAGTATTGGTGCGAGTCCTGCTAGATAAGCAGTTTTTAAATATTGAGCTGTCGACTCATTCAATGTTGCTCCCATGGCTGTTAACTGGGAAATTCCGTCTTCGTCACTTTTTACAGAGCTGTAAAACCTCTCAAGAGTTATGATTGTCCTGTTCATTGTGTTTCCAAGAAGCATTCCCGATATGGGGATAAGATATCGGGCATCGTAAAGAGGAAACGGCCTGAAAACGAGTACCATGTAAAAGGCAAGAACAGCTCCTATGGAGATAAGAATAGCTGGAAAGGTAAAAAGAAACATGGAAATTTTTATTCCTGTTCTTTTTAGAACTGCAAAATTTGCCGCTGCCATCATAAGCAGAATATAGATAATGTTTACAACGGGATGATTCAGTTTAAAAATTACCGTAAGATACAATCCCACCAGAAAAAGCTGAACAGTCATTCTGATTATAGAGATGACAAGCTCTTTGTACAGTTTGATATTAAGGAGTTTATAAATTAAAAAACTCGATAAAAGTGCCGCAAAAGCAAGGGAGAGAGATATGTTGGTGATATCATTTGCTCCCATTTGTACCCCCGGAGATGACAGAGTTCTTAGTGGTGACAAGATTTAACGATGCAAAATCAATCTGCCTGTCACATCGTTCCATAAAGTTTTTATCGTGGGTTACCCCTAAAACAGTTTTATCCTTCATTGTAGAAATTAATTCAACCAGAGCAGTTGAAGAGTCTTCATCAATTTGAGAGGTTGGTTCATCCAGTAAAAAAATATCTCTTTTTAAAATAAGACCACGTAAAAACCCGACTCTCTTTTTCTCACCTCCTGAAAGAGTGTCAAAAGGTCTGTTGAAAATATCCTCTTTAAGAAGAAGTTTCTTTGCAAAATTTCTGGTTTCCTCTTCACTGAATTTAATATCGCTGTTTATTAAAAACGAAAAAGGAAGTTTTAAGTATTCAATAGTAGTCTTATTTTTAAAGGGTTTAATATCCTGTGACAGATAAAACAGTTTTTTTCTGATCAGTTTCAAATTTTCGATAGTTAACGGATGACTGTCAATTATTATTGAGCCTTCATCATTTGTGTAACGTCCAATCAGAGTTTTTAATAAAGTGGTTTTTCCACAACCTGATGCTCCGGACAGGGCCACTTTTTCACCTTTTTTAATATGAAGAGTTACACCTGATAATAGTGTTTTTCCATCCTGCCTTACTGTTAAATTTTCTATTTCAATCACAAAGATTCCTTTTGTTTTATTTTTCTTTATAAATATCTTTCAGGAAGTCAAGCAACTCCCGGTCAACATATTTTTGTTTTTCCACATGAGCTGAGTGTCCAGCACCGGCTACAGGAATAAATTTTATATTTTGAGTTCTGTTTTTAAGGAAATTAATATTATCCAGACCAATTACCCTGTCATTTGACCCGTAAAGAATTGTTACGGGAATGTGGAGAGTGTCAAGTTGAAGATATCGGGAGGTGTAATCCCCGGTAAGGTCTGTTTGAAACATGGAACAGACTGCGTGCTGAAAACCTTTTATCTCAGTCTGTTTTTCAAAAAGATGATTGTAATAGTCACTGTTTTTAACATTGCCATCCCACTGTTTTGCGGCTCTCATTTTTAGTACGCGGCTCATAAAGAAACGGTAGACAAATGGACCAAGAACAGGGGTATTGCAGACAATAAAGGGGGGGATGGATGTTACACTGTTTATTACGGGGGAAATAAGGAAAAGCCCTTTTACCCGGCTTTTGTATTTAGCTGTAAAATCAGCTGCAATTGCCCCTCCAAGGGAGTGAGCAACAATAACCGTTTTTTCGTTAATTTTAAGTGAATCAAGAATATCTAAAAGCTGCTCCGTATAAAGCTTTCTGTCGTATTTAATGTCCGGTCTGTCAGAAAATCCCTTTCCAAAAAAATCAAAACGTACACTTTTATACCCATTGTTTATCAGGGTTTTTTCCTGAAGGTCAAAATCCCACATGGCAATGGTGGAACCGTGAAGAAAAATAACGGTATTTGGGCTGTTTTCACCTTTTACAGAGTAATTGGCTGTGCCGTTTTTTAGTTTAATAAAGTTGCCTTTAAGTGCAGCTCTTGAAGCTGGTGTGAGCTCAATAACTTCAGGGTCTGCAATAAAATATGCAGTGTACATGACTCCAGCAAGAAGGACTATTCCTGTTAAAACCGCTAATTTATTTTTTGTAATTACTTTTTTCATTTCAACTTATTAAAAAAATACAATCTTGTGTTATATTATTAATAGACAATGTGCAAAAGAGATTACAGGAGTTACTATGAAATATGAAGATATAGCCGGCAAGGTTTTAAAGTTTGATGAAGAGTTTTTTAGAAAACTTCCCAAAGTTGATCTTCACGTTCATCTGGACGGATCTTTGCGCCTTGAAACCATTATGGATCTTGCACAGCAAAACAGCATTGATCTTGGTGTAAATAATATTGACGAATTGAAAAACATCATTGGTCCCGGGGTTGTTCACAACTCTCTTGAAGAGTATCTAAAAGGATTTGACATTACCCTTAAGGTAATGCAGACAGATGAAGCCCTTTACAGAACTGCCTACGAGCTTGCCGAAGATGCCCATAAAGAGAATATTAATTATATGGAGGTTCGCTACTCGCCGGTTCTTCATACAAAAAAACAGCTCTCAAAAGCGGTTATTCTAGAGTCGGTTTTAGAGGGATTAAGAGATGCTGAAAGGGATTTTGGAATAAAAAGCGGTGTCATTGTCTGTGGCATAAGAAACATCTCACCAACTGTCAGTTTAAGACTTGCAGAGCTTGCGGCAGCTTTTAAAAATAGAGGAGTTGTAGGTTTTGATCTTGCCGGGGCTGAATATAATTATCCTGCCAAGGATCATCTCGCAGCTTTTAATCTTATTTTGTCAAACAATGTAAATGTTACTATTCATGCGGGAGAAGCCTATGGTCCTGACAGTATACATCAGGCGCTTCATTTTTGCGGAGCCCACAGAATCGGTCATGGAACCAGATTAAGGGAAGACGGTGAGCTTTTAAATTATGTAAATGACCACCGTATCCCTCTTGAGGTCTGTCTCTCTTCAAATGTTCAGACACAGGCCGTACCAGATATGGATAAGCACCCGTTTAAATTTTATTACGATTTGGGATTAAGAGTTGTTTTAAATACAGACAATCGATTAATAACTGATACTACTATGACTAAAGAGTACATGCTTGCCCATAAACATTTTGAACTCCTTCCAAAGGATATTCTTAACATTGTGATGCATGGAGTGAAGTCCGCATTTATGCCTTATGATTATAAAAAGAGCTTTATTAAAAAAACAAAACAGAGTGTAAAAGATCTTCTTTTGGAACAGGCAATAAAAGAGCAGAAGAGTGGCGGTGACTGATTATTGTTAATTGGATTCTGTTTTAAGAATTGATAAAGCGTTTTTAAGTGAAGCCAGTCCTGACTCTTTAAATCCTCTTCTGTTTCGAAAAACAATTATCTCCTGTGTAAGGTTGGGTGTAAGATGGTGTTCAGAGGCATTATCACAGGCAGCAAACTGTTTTGCTGTAAGCGTTCCGGGTTTCATTTTTAAAATTGTAACTTTTTTAACCTGATAAATTGCTGAGGTCCTTACAACTTCAGCCCCAACCTCAAGACCTGTAAGCGATGAAGGCACATTTTCAATTCTCATTCTAACTTCCAGGGGTTTATTGTTATCTTCCCGTACCCAGAAACTGGCCTCTGCGGATTCTGCCGATTTTCCAATAAGCTTTGCAAGGCCGTTTCTCCATTTATAAAGAAGTACGAATGATTCAGTTGAAGGATCTACTGGAAGTTCACCTTTGGTAATGGAAAACCAGATTGGAAAAACCCATATTATAGAGCTGATGGCTATTGCCCAGGCGCTGTGTGATGATTTCAATCCGGCAATGTATGCGGTATAAACTATCAAAGTTAAAATAGCTATAAAGGTAAAAAATCCAATTAATGTAGAAATATCAAGAGCAGAACTTCTTCCTCTTTTATATGAAAGGTAAATTTCTCTGTATTCGTCAATTTCACTTTCTGATAGTTTTCTCCATGTACCGCCGTTTTGACTTTTTAGGGGAGTATCAACTCTGTTAACAATCCAAATCATTACAGCTGTTACCATGGGCAGAACAGATGCTGCGACAGAGCCTGCAATCTGCGCCGCAACACCAAGTAGTATGGCCAGAAGTGAGAGTATAATGCGATGATTGAATTTAGTATTACTTAAAAATTTAAAACCTGCATTTATACCGATTGAATTTTTATAAACTTTTTTAATGTGTAAAAACCTTAGAATCATAAGAATGAAACCAATTAGCGGAACAATTATAAAAAGTATGTTGTGCCACAACGGTCTTTTTTGAGTAACAGAATAAGTTTTACTGTCAGATGATGTTATTTGTGATCCTGCTAAATTCTTTTCTGAAAGGGATTTGTTTTCAATGGCATTTTTCTTTTGTGCAAGAGGTACAAGAGAAGTGTCAAAATATAGAACAATCTGCATTGGATACCATTTTACAGCACTGTATTTTAAAAATTTTATACTATTATCTGATAATTTTGAAATTTCGTAATCTTCGGCAACATTTTCGTCAATACTAACCCCTGGATTTTGCGTGGATTCAGGAAATTTTACAGTAACACTCATTGAGTTTGTTCCATAATCCCAAACTGCAGGTACCCAGATAAGACGTGCTCTTTTATTAATTATAACAATTGCACCGCTGCTTGTAAGTGAAGTGCTATGAACAATTACAAAATTTATGGTTCCCTTATTAATATATTTTTTATCAGAAAGTAGAACTCTTGTTCTACCGTCAAAAAGCCTTCTGAAAACTAATTGATAATTCTCATTATCATCGGTAAATGCATGGCATTTATCCATAACTAACCGGGAGTCTTTTTGAGGAGCCAGATCAAAACCGTGAAAAGAGCCTCCTTCCACAGAAAAAGATGCAATAGTTGTAATTTCTGATTCCACATCTTCAGAAATATCTAAAGTAACATCAACTTTAGAGAGCACGGCGTTTGTCCATGCTTTAGTAAAACTGGCAAAAAACATGACAGTAAATACGGTTAAAAGAGATAAATATAGTTTAAAGAGATATGTTATGCTTCTTTTCATATCTACATGTTATTACTAATAAAAGTTCTAAGTCAAATTTTGTGACCAAATGTAGGCAAATTTACACTTGCAAACATTCTGTAGGTGAGAAGCATTCAGCATACGATCCCGGACCGATCCCGGACCCGATCCCGGACGGAGGCCATCCTATCCCGGACTCGTTCCAGGACCGTTTCCGGACGACCGTTTCCGGACGGAGGCCAGTCAGTCTTGTTTCAACTGACACAATTAACCGGCACAGCCCTGTCAATCGTGCCAGTTGTGCCACTTTTTTAG
>JAFGVO010000159.1 GCA_016937935.1 Deltaproteobacteria bacterium
ATACATAAACCAGTAAAAATAATCTTATCAGCCAGGTGTACTGCTAATCACTTTTATGGTTGGTTTTTAACCGATCTTTTTTATACTTTTTTGAATGTGTCTTGTCATAGTATCTACTGAATCATAGATGGGGAGGTTGTTTTCTGTTCTTGGGCCCGGTCCGTGAATGTATGTTGTATCTTTAAAAGTTTTTAATAATAGACGGGTTAACAGTGTGAATTTTTTTTCACTGCTTTGCATCAAAAACTCATTTGGCAGAAATTTGGGGTACTGACATTTTTCGGCATTAATAAGATACACTTCCCTTGTTGCAGATTCGGGATTTTTTGATCTTTTTACTAATGTAATTACATATGCAGGTTCATTAGGCAGCCCCAGTGAAAATATTTTACCAGCCTCGTTTTTATCTATTCTGTCAATTCGTCCAACTGCAATAAATTCAATATTCTCCGGGCCAATAAGAATATCATTAACCCGTTTAACCTTTATTCCAACTTCCCCATCTGTTATGTGGTTAATTAATATTTCATTAAAAACAAAAAGCTGTGTTGTAAACCCTGAATAATCTTTAACTGCTGCACCATTTAGTCCTGCAATGTCAGGAACAATAGTTTCTGGATTTTTTTCGGTAGCATCAATATTGCTTTCTTGAAAAGCTATGAGTACATCATCTTTAACATTTTCGTCATCATCATCCAGCTCACGGTTTAAAATTCGCTTTTCAAAATCAGTGTATTTAAATGCAAGTGCAACTATTACGCCTGTCATAAAGCCTCCCACCTGGGTCCAGTAAGCAACATCACCTTTATCAAAATACAGACCATATACAAGTTCGATTAGAAACCACATGGGTAATACAACATATGCTCTGGCTTCGAAAGTACCTTTATGAGGAACAAGACTAATCAGCCATAATACATAAAAAAACTTTATTTTTGCTTTTGCATATCTGACAAAAAAAGCTCCCATCACCCCTGCTATTGCCCCGGAAGCTCCAACTACAGGAATTATTGAGTGTGGATGAACTATTGTATGAGTTAAAACAGCTACAATACCAAACAGTATATAAAGAGCTGCAAAAAGATGCCTTCCCCAGGTATCTTCCATTTTTGCCCCCGCAAGCCATAAGAATATCATATTAAACAACATATGAAACAATCCAACCTGAAGAAACATATACGTAAAAATGCCAGTAAAAGTGGGGTGTGCCGGAATAAACCCAAATCTATTTACCAGAGTGTTTGCACTTATATGCTTTAATTGCTCCCAGCGTTCATTTAAATTCTCCTGCTGGTTTTCAGCTCGTTTTACAGGTGTTAATGACAGCATCAATAAAAAATCGTATTTTGCCTTTGGAGAAATGTTTACCTGGTCCTCAAAACTCATCATTCCATTGAGCATTCCGCCCTTGCTTTGTCCTGCTGAATCAACAAAATCCGCAACATCCGATGCCACTGTGCGCTTGCTCATACGACGCTCATTGCTTTTTAAAAATTCATCAACTTCATTTGAGCTTTGAAAATACCAGTCCACCCACTCTCTTTGAATATCATAAACCATCCTTTCGTTTGCAGGGAGAGTTATAAGAAACTCGTTTGTAAGGGAAAGATAGGGATATCTGTTAAAATAACTGAGATAATTTTCAACTGCACTTTCAACATCTTCTGCATCATTTTGCATTGCAGAAAATGTAGCACCAGTAAGAATTGTGCAAATAAGAATTATTCCCGCAACTAAATATGGAAAATCTTTTACAGTTAACTTGCTGTGACCCAGTGGAATTAGAAAAAACATAACTAGATATTACTTTTAATGGGGATAATGTTCCAATAAAAAGCAAATTTTATACAAATATTTCAATTAATAATTGAATTTTTTTGATTTTAATCAGTATAAGGCATGTGAGAAATCATAAAAAATAAACAACAAACAAATACCGAAAGGATTTAACATGAAAAATCTCAATCTAACTTTTTTACTGCTATTTTCAATACTCACTTTATCTTTAACAGGTTGCGAAGGATGCAACAGTAAAAAAGAGGTTGGTGGAGCAAAAGCTACTGATGCAAAAAAACCTGAAGTTAAAAAAGCAGAAGAGAAAAAAGATATAAAACTTCCTGAGGCTCCGGCAGAACTTGTAAAGGCAATTTTTAAAGAACTCGATAATCAGGATCCGAGAATTGTATGGAAGGCACTTCCTGCATCTTATCAAAAAGACATCAATGGACTTGTTAGTAACTTCGCCCAAAAAATGGATAAAGACCTTTGGAATAAAGGATTTGTTATTTTCTCAAAAATTACTGATGTTGCTAAAGATAAAAAAGATTTTATCATGGGTAACGAAATGGTAAAACAGCAGATAAAAGTTCAAGATAAACAAAATATGGTTAAGGGTTGGGATGGCGCAGTTGTTGCTTTAAAATTTTTAGCAACTTGTGAATTATCAAAACTTGAAAACCTTACAAGTTTTGATGGTGCAAAATTTCTTGATTCAATGATGGCTGGTGTTGCCAAAATTGATAAAAAAGATCTGGACATGATTAAAGAACTTACTATGGCATATGCTGCAGATGAAAAGACAAAAGACAGCAAGCTTTCTGATATCAAAGTTGAAGAAGTTAAAGCTGATGGTAAATCTGCAACACTCAAAATTACAGCCCCGGGTGAAGAGCCCCAGAACATAGACTTTGTTTTACTTGAAGGACGTTGGGTTCCTGCAGAAATTACGAGAGAGTGGGCTAAAATGATTGAAGAAGCTAAAGGCGGAATTGCACAGGTTTCCGGTGACGAGATGACTAAAAACAAACCTCAGATTCTTGCAATGATGGCTGCTGTTGAATCAGGAGTTGATCAGCTTTTAAATGCAAAAACGCAAAAAGAATTTGACCAGATTATAATGAGCCTAATGCAGTCAATGCGCTAAGCAAATACCGCCAATTTTCTTCTCAATTTTTTTGAAACACTTTAAACAACTATTTTTTATAAATATTAAGTTTGTTAGAATAAGCTGACCGGCAATATCTAGTGTAGTGATTTAAAATTGATGGGCATTATGTATCTTTTTATAAGATCCTGTGTTATAGTGACGTCAGGAGGTAAACCTGAT
>JAFGVO010000160.1 GCA_016937935.1 Deltaproteobacteria bacterium
CAACCGTTGCCCCACCACGTGCTTGTGAGGTGTAGGTTGCTGTTCTAAGTCCATGTCCACCTAGTTTAATTTTTGCAGCTGCAAAAATTTCACCAGCAAGAAGAACACCTTGTCCGCCAACACCTGTAAATCTCATTAATGTTCTAGCCACCCTGTGCCTCCTTATATTTTTTTCTTAAAGTCATCTTGAGTAATTGTTTTTCTTTTACCTTGATGTACTTTAATAATTTCAGCATACATATCACAATATTCATCAGCCTCTGTATCTTGTTTTAAGATACCTGTAGGAAGTAAATTTGTTTGCTCTTCTGCTGTCATAGTGTCAAATTTCTTCTTTGAAACTGTAATACTGTCTATCCAGTTAAGATTTTCAATAGCAGAGTTCATTTTATTTTTTCTACCAAGGTTTATATGACAGTTTGATAAAACTTCAAAAAGCGAAAAACCTTTATGCTCTAAAGCTTTTACCATGGTTTTTTCTAATTTTTTAGGATCATTAACAGTTTCTCTTGCAACAAAAGAAGCTCCTGCTGCAATTGCTAAATTACAAGTATTGAAAGTTGGATCAATATTTCCAACTTGTTGTGATACTGTCCACATACCTTGTGGAGTAGTTGGGCTTGTCTGAGAATTTGTTAATCCATAAATAAAGTTATTGATTATAATAAACGTTATGTCTATGTTTCTTCTACAGCCATGAATTGTGTGATTTCCGCCGATTGCTAAAGCATCACCATCACCTGCGACGCAAATAACATGTTTAGTAGGATTTGCAAGTTTGATACCTGTTGCAAATGCTATAGTTCTTCCATGCGTAGTATGAACCGTATTAAAGTCGACATAAGATGAAAATCTCCCTGAACACCCGATGCCAGATACGACACAAACATCATCTTTATTTATACCAAGGCTGTCAATTGCTCTAACAAAAGCTTTTAGAATAACACCGTCACCACAACCCCAACACCATAGTGTCGGCATTTTTTCCAGTCTTAAATAGTTTTCATAATTAAATGCCATTTTACAGCTCCTTTACTTTGTTGACAATTTCATAAGGAGAAATTGGTCTTCCGTTTACTTTAAATAAACCATTTATATCAAGTCTTCCCGTAGCACGTTGTACTTCGTCTCTATATTGACCGATATTTAGCTCGACGCATAGAACTTTCGGTATTCTATCAGCAAGCTCTTTCATCTTCTCTGCCGGGCTTGGCCAAAGCGTAATCGGTCTGAACAATCCTGCTTTAATTCCCTCTGCTCTTAAGTGACGAATCGCCTCTTTTGCAGCAAGAGAAACTGAACCATATGCAATCAATAGTATTTCAGCATCATCCGTATTGAACTCTTCATATAATTCCAACTCATCTTTATGAAGCTCTACTTTGTCTTCAAGTCTTTGGATAAGTTTTCTACATGTCTCAATCTCTTCAGTAGGGAACCCTCTTTTGTCGTGGTGAAGACCTGTAAAATGGTATCTGTAACCCTTAAACATTGGGTTAAGAACTGCAGGCTGATCATGTTCACATTCATAAGGAAAATACTCCTCTGCAGGACCTTCGAATGTTTTTCTAGGAACAATTCCTGCAGCAACTTCTTCCTCTGTAGGAAGCATTGCTTTTCCATGCATATGCCCCAATGTTTCATCTAGTAAAACAAATACTGGCTGCATAAATCTGTCTGCTAAATTAAATGCTCTTACTGTTTCAGTATAGCACTCTGCTAATGAACCCGCGCATAGTGTAATTGATTTATAATCACCATGCGATGGATTTTTTGCCTGAGCAACATCTCCTTGAGAGACACGAGTCGGAAGACCTGTTGATGGACCGCCGCGCATAACGTTTACAACAACTAAAGGAACTTCAGTCATTTGAGCCAGACCAAGATTTTCCGCTTTTAACGAAATTCCGGGACCCGAAGTGGCAGTCATTGTTCTTACACCGCTCATTCCAGCACCAATTGCTGCTGCAACTCCTGCAATCTCATCTTCCATTTGAATACAAGCTCCGCCAACTTCTGGCATTAAATTAGACATTTCATGCATAACTTCGCTTGATGGAGTAATAGGATAGCCTCCGAAAAATCTACATCCTGCATCTTTTGCAGCCAATGCAGCTAATTCATTACCGCTTGAAATTATTTCTCTTGTTGCCATTATTTAGCTCCTTGTTCATTAAGTGACATATAATTGTTTGCAACAATTGCTTCCTGACGTGATTTTGATTCATCAGTAAGTTTTGCAAATTTATACTCTTTTCTATCTGCAACATAAATTGCAAAATCAGGACATGATAATTCACACTCCATGCAACCGATACACGATTCAGGATGCTGAATAGATATCATGGCACCGAGAGTCGATGTAGGTTCATACACCATTCCAAGAACGCCCGCAGGGCATACAGAAACACAAATATCACATGCTTTACAGTTGCTGGTATTTACCCATACCGGTTGATTACCAGGATTTTCAGTTTTAAAAGTTCCCATTTACTCTCCTCTTTTATTAAAACACAAAATAAAATTGTGCTACAGTCAGCACTAATTTTGAATTATTGCTGATTTATTTTTCATAAACAGATTAACTAAGTTTAATTAATACCCTTCTATATTGTGTTGTTAGCGCCTGTTAAATAATCTATAATGTTACTTAATGAGGCTCGCACTAAAAAGAATAATTATTTAGCTAATACCTCTGCTACAGCCTTTCCAATATCAGCTGGAGAAACTACAACTTTAACACCAGCTGCCTCAAGAGCTGCCATTTTTTCCGCTGCAGTCCCTGCTCCACCTGAAACTATAGCTCCTGCATGGCCCATACGCTTCCCTTTTGGAGCAGTTTGACCTGCTATAAACGCAACAACAGGTTTTGTAATATGATCTTTAATAAATGCTGCTGCTTGTATCTCAAGATCTCCACCAATTTCACCAATCATAACTATTGCATGAGTCTCGGGATCTGCTTCAAACATTGGCAAAAGCTGCTTGTAAGAAAGACCGATTATAGGATCTCCGCCGATACCTACTGCAGTAGAAATTCCAAATCCTTGTTTAACAACCTGATTTGCACCCTCATATGTGAGCGTTCCAGATTTTGAGATAAGTCCAACATTTCCTTTTTTGAAAATCATACCAGGCATAATACCGATTTTACACTCCTCGGCAGTTATAATACCGGGACAGTTTGGTCCTATGGTCTTCATGCCGTGTTTTGTTGCATACGCTTTTGCTGTCTGCATATCACGAACTGGAGCACCTTCTGTGATAACTACAGCAAGGTCAATCCCTGCATCGGCAGCTTCCATAACAGCATCCGCCACAAAAGCAGGCGGAACAAAAATCATTGAAACTGTAGCACCAGTAGATGACACAGCCTCTTTTACAGTGTTAAAAACAGGCTTTCCTAAATGCTCAGTCCCACCTTTGTTTGGAGTAACACCACCTACAATTTTTGTACCGTATGCTAAACACTGCTCTGCATGAAAAGAGCCCTCTTTACCTGTAAAACCTTGAACTATAACTTTTGTATCTTTGTTAACCAATATACTCATAAAACTTACTCTCCTTTTCTAAAAAAACAGCGCTTACGCTTGTTTTGCCGCAGCTACTGCTTTTGCCGCACCATCTGCTAAATCTGTAGCTGTTATAACATTTGCAATATTTGCATTTTTTAAAATTTCTGCCGCTTCAGGTGCATTTGTTCCATCAAGACGAACGATAACTGGTACATGAACATCAACAAGTTTTGTAGCTTCCAAAATACCGTTTGCGATGCGGTCGCATCTAACAATTCCACCAAATATATTGACAAAAATAGCTTTTACTTTTGGGTTTTTAAGAATAATCTCAAATCCTTTTGCAACCGTCTCAGCATTTGCAGAACCGCCAACATCAAGGAAATTTGCAGGAGTTCCGCCCATATAGTTGATAGTATCCATAGTACCCATTGCAAGCCCTGCTCCATTTACCATACAGCCGATCTCACCGTCTAATGAAACATAAGAGAGACCATATTTTCCAGCTTCTCTCTCATCTGCATCTTCTTCACTGATATCTCTCATATCTTCAATATCAGGATGGCGTCCAAGAGCAGAATCATCAAATCCCATTTTCCCATCAAGTGCTAAAAAGTCACCGCTTCCAGTTTTGACAAGAGGATTAATCTCAATCATTTCAGCATCATTTTCTAGATAAAGATTGTAGAGTGCAGATGCAAGTTTAATAAATTTGCTCTGCTCTGTTTTATCTGTTATACCCAAACCAAAAACTAATTCACGACCATGAAAACCTTGAAAACCGATAGCAGGATCAACTGCAACTTTAATAATTTTTTCTGGAGTATCATGTGCAACATCTTCAATTGCCATACCGCCCTCTGTTGAAGCCATAATAACAGGCATCTCTTTTGCTCTGTCAAGAACTACACCAAGATATAACTCATCTTTTATATCTGCACCATCTTCGATGTAGAGTTTTTGAACCAATTTTCCTTCAGGTCCTGTTTGATGTGTAACTAAAGTCATGCCAAGAATTTCACTAGCGAGCTGTTCAACCTCTTCAATTGAGCGAGCAAGTTTCACGCCGCCTCCCAGTCCACGACCACCTGCGTGGATTTGTGCTTTAACAACCCAGATAGGTCCGCCCAACTCTTCTGCATTCTTAACTGCTTGTTTTACGCTCTCAGCCATTAAACCTCTAGGTGTAGGCACGCCATATTTAGCAAAAATTTGTTTTGCCTGATATTCATGTATATTCATTTATTCTCCTTCAATTAAGTTTAGTTGTGTTTGCATCAGCTTTTAGGCTTTGGCAGAAAAAAATTTAGTTTTTTTCTGCACTGCCCTTTAGGCCTTGGGCGCTATCATATCTTTTGGTATAACATATTTGTCAAACTCTTGGGCACTGAGAAGCCCCAATTGAATCGCCGTCTCTTTTAAAGTCGCATTGTTTTTATGTGCTGTTTTGGCAATTTTTGCAGCATTTTCATATCCTATATAAGGATTGAGCGCTGTTACCAACATTAATGAATTATTCAAATAGTGTTCAATTTTTTCTTCTACCGGTTCTATTCCAACAGCACAGTTGTCATTGAAGGAGACAATAGAGTCTGCCAATAAACGACATGATTGTAAAAAATTATAAGCGATTACAGGCTTAAAAACATTTAATTGAAAGTTTCCCTGAGAAGCTGCAAAACCAATCGTAGCATCATTTCCCATTACTTGGCATGCAACCATTGTTACAGCTTCAGCTTGTGTAGGATTTACTTTCCCAGGCATAATAGAAGATCCCGGTTCATTTTCCGGAATAGTAATTTCACCTATTCCGCAGCGAGGACCTGAAGCTAACCAGCGAACATCATTTGCAATTTTCATCATATCGGCAGCTAAGGCTTTAAGTGAACCGTGAGCATACACTAAGGCATCGTGAGAAGTTAATGCATGAAATTTATTTGGTGCCGTAATAAAAGTATGTCCTGTTAGTACTGTTAATTTTTTTGCGACTCTCTCTCCCAGTTCAGGATGTGCATTAAGCCCTGTTCCTACAGCTGTTCCGCCTAGTGCCAATTCTCGTACTGCTTCAAGCGAATCTTTAGCCATTTTTTCACATTTATTAAGCATCTCAACCCATCCGCTAATCTCTTGACCGAGCGTTAAAGGGGTTGCATCTTGAAGGTGAGTACGTCCTATTTTTACAATTGAATCAAATTTGGCAGATTTCTGTGCAAGAGTGGCTTTAAGCTTTGCAATAGCAGGTAAAACACGAGTCTCTACAGCAATAACCGCTGCAACATGAAGCGCCGTCGGATAGGTGTCATTTGAACTTTGTGATTTATTTACATCATCATTTGGATGAACCAGTTTTTCAACTCTAAAATCACCGCCTAATATCTCTGTAGCACGATTTGCAAGTACTTCATTGTTATTCATATTTGATTGAGTTCCAGAGCCTGTTTGCCAAACAACTAGAGGATAATTTTCATCAAGTTTTCCTGCTAACATATCATCTGCAGCCTGAGCAATTGCATCTGCTTTTTTTGGATCTAATTTACCCAAATCTTTATTTACAAGAGCTACTGCTTTTTTAAGATATGAGAAGGCTCTTGTTATCTCATAAGGCATCTTCTCTTCACCAATAGC
>JAFGVO010000161.1 GCA_016937935.1 Deltaproteobacteria bacterium
CTTGACTCCGGTGTCGGCTTTTGAATTTTTACTCATAATTTAATTGAATCCTTTAAAAATATAAAAAAATAAGACTGATACTCAGACTTGAAAGATCAATATTGTAAGAGGTTTATAAATCGACCGGGGTGTCGATAATTTTTAATTAATATTTTTAAGCTGACGATCTATGGTGGAAATATAGAGATTGAGACCATATTTGGCAGAAAGCTCTTTTGCTTTTTTAAACATTTTTTTAGATTTTCCGGTTTTGTTATCTTTTTTATAAATAAGTCCACACAGATAGCAGGCTTTAATGGTAACCCAGCCATTTTCAGAGCTGTTTGTCATTTTAATGAGCTGATTTTTGGATTTTTGACTGCCAAATTTAATTGTATCAATATAGTAACTATTAATATTGTTGCGTTCGATCATTGTTTTATGAGATGCCAATGTTGCAAATTCAGATGACTTCTCCAAAGCTTCATAGGCTTTATTCAGTTCTCCGGATTCAAGAAGAATATCAGCGAGCTCCATCTGGTAAACAGCTAAATCATTTTTTAGAGAAAATTTTTCGGCATTCTCAATGGCGCTGATGCATACAGAGATAGCTTCGGAGTAGTTTTTATCAAGACGCAATGCATGATACAGGGTTCTTTGGAGATAAAATGCTGCAGCACCATCCTCTCCAACATTACTGCTGATATATTTTGAGAGCTCTTCTCGTATCTTGTTAACATTTTTAGGTTCACCAAATACTGTTCGTCCAAGGGATAAAAGAGATTTTTTATGAGCCATCATGGAGTGTTCAGAGGAATCTACTGTTCCAATTGATAACATCAGGCTGGATATGGATTTCTGAATGTCTCCCTTTTCAAAGTATAGCTGACCATGAATCTGATGAATTGCGCTAAGAAGTGAATTGTTTGATATAATACCGGCATTTTTTTCTGCAAGTTTTAAAAGTTCTTCAGCCTGAGTAAACTGGCCGGTATGAAGGTAGATGTGAGCTTTTGCAATATTAAACCTGATAAAAAGCTCGGGGTTGATATTTATATTTGGAAGTTTATCAATCTGTATTGCAATTTCTTCAATTGTTTTGAGAAATTGTGTATGAATCGCAAATGAAATTGACTCCTCCAGCAGTTGAATTATTTTTTCAGACTCATTTTGTCTGTTTTTCAGTGAAATATTAATTGCTCTGATAATACATTTTGCCGCTTTAAAAAAGTCACCTTTTGCACTGTTATACACTGCCGCAAGTTCAAGTGATTCGATGGCCTCTGAATACGCTTTTAAATTGTGATAGTGATATGCCAGCTCTTCTGCAAATTCATCTTTTCGATCTTTGAATTTTTCTTCAATAGCCAGTGCACTGTTTTTGTGCATCAGCAGTTGTTCATCATTTGGAATAGTTAAATAAATTGTCTGCTGAATAAATGGTGTAGAAAATTTATAGTTGTTTCCTTTTTTGGAAAACCATAGAAAGCTGGTCATTACTTTTATCGCAGCTTCGATTTCTTCAAATGGAAATTCTAAAAGTGCTGTTAATAGTTCAATTGAAAAGTTAATGCCAAGTACTGATGCGTATTGTAAAATAATCTGTTTTTCAGGGGGCAGTGTAAAGAACTCAGAAAAGATCAGCTCCTGCTGTTGAATTGACGGTTTATTTACAGGGTTAATACTGTTGTCATATACATTTTCTGATTTTACATAGTGGAGGCCTGAATTTATTGTTGCTTCAATATAATTAATTGCACAGGCAGGTATTCCCATACTCACCTTATAAAGGTCATTATTAAGACGGGAATTATTGTTATTATCCGTATATGCTGTACCAAGTTCTTTGATTTCATTTTCTGTCAAGGGATTAAGTTCAATTTCAACAAGCTGGGGACTGCTTTCAAATCCATGTATGTAACCTTTTCGGATTGAGAATGCCAAAACTACAGGCAAGACAGTTATAAATTGTGAAAGCCTGTGAAGCGCCTCTAAAGATTGATTATCAATGAGTTTAAAATTGTCAAAAAAGAAAATTGAAAGGGAGGAAGACGCCAGCTCTTTTACACTTCTTATTAGTGTATTTTTAATACTGTCTCCCTGGTTATCTTCTTTGTTGTTAACGATAGTTCCATTTTTAATCAGCTCAACAAGATTATTAAATTCGTGGGTGGGAAGTTTAATTTTCTTTTGGGCTAATATTTTTTCCTTAATTAAATCGGTATCTGCATAAACAGGAATGTTAAATATTGATCTGAAAATTTCAACCAAACCTGAATATGGTCTGTTGCTCAAAGGTCCTTTTAAATCTGCCTGAAACCAGTTTACTGTATGACCACCAGTGGTAAGTCGTCTTTTAACTTCAATTGCAATACGTGTTTTTCCAACTCCGGGAAGTCCACATATTGTTAATACCCGACCATTGCCATCATTAACATCGGCTAAAAGTTTCCCAATTTTTTTTAAGGCATCAATTCTGTTAATGAGTTTTTTATTACTAATTTCATTTGTATTGATTCCTTGAAGCTCAATAAAAGGAATGGTGTTTTTTCCGTCTTTAATTTCTCTTACAATGAAGTTGTTTTTGATGGCTGATTTTGTGGTTTCATCAACTCTTATTTTTCCAAGGGGCAGCTTTGTTGCAAGGGTGATGCAATTACTTAAAATATTTTCATATTTGCCGGATATTTTAATAGTTTCATCAGGGTCTACAATAAGCTCACCATGACATATGCTGATACCTGGCATATTAACTTTTTTATCATCTTTAATTTTAAGCAGGTTTAAAATGTTCAGTGCAGACAGAGCCGCATCCTGGGATGGTGTGCCTCTTCCGGATGCCCCATATCCTGCAGTTATTCTATTATTGCTGACCTCTAACTGCCTGCCCCCGGTTAAGGATATTATATTTAAAATATTTTCATAAATATTTTCATTGACTGGACTTTCAAAATTTACGCATAAAATATAAATATTTTTAAGAATTGAACCAATTACCTCTATTTTATTAACAGGTTGTTTTACGTTTTTTGAAGATGTCTCTTTAGAATCATTTCCATGAAAATGCTTTTCGAGTATTGAACCTGTAATGCCCTGGCGTGGGTGAATTGAATGAAGTGGCTCCGTTTTAATATTTATATGATGATGTTTTTTTACAA
>JAFGVO010000019.1 GCA_016937935.1 Deltaproteobacteria bacterium
ATCTGAAAAAAGCCTGGCAGTAATGGATTTATTGATATCTGCTGACGAAAGAGTAAAAGCAGGTGATTTTATTTTTTCAGAAGATAAAACTTCATTTACAGCAGCACATAGCCTTTTGAGATTAATTTTATCGAGACAGGTAAATATACCACCGTTATCTTTGAAATTTGTAACTAACAGGTATGGAAAACCGGAACTTTGTATATCTTCTTTATCTGATGAATTTCAATTAAATGCTAAACCTCTGGTTAATTTCAACTTAAGTCATATAAAAAACATGGTTGCTGTTGCAATTTCCAATAACCCGTGCGGAGTTGATTTGTGTTCATTAACGGATGAGATTCCAACAAACAGTCTGACTTCAGGGGAGATAAGATCGATAAAAAGTATTGATAAAAAAAAACAGTCTATGCATTTTGCCGCAATCTGGTCAATTAAGGAGGCCTATTTGAAGGCAACAGGTAAAGGGCTGAATGTTCAACCTGAAAATATTGAGGTTAAAATAAATGATGAAAATATTGAAGTTTATAACTTTGGAATACCTGAAACCCGGTTTCTATATGGATTGTGGAATTTTGATTCTGTGACACTAGGGGTTGCAGTTTACGAAAATACTGAAATTAAAATCATAAAATTTGATGATTTTGATGAGTTAATGAGTAGTTTTTAGACAATTAGTTGACTATATTTTTAATGGTGGTTACTTATCTATTGTGCAAGTTTATTGACTTTATTAGGAATTTTATATTTTAGTTTGAATAGATTTTATTAGGAAAAATTAAAGTGAGAAAAATTGCGGCTAAATTTATGAAACTGGGTCTGGAAAAAAAAGGGAGACCCATGTTGAAACATCTTAATGATGCAAGTGTAAATGTGGAATCAGCACAAAAAGAGGTCCTTAATAACATTTTAACCTTTTGTCAGAATACAGTTTTTGGTCAAAAATATAATTTTAAAACAATTTTAAATAGTGAAGATGTAGCCGAAAAGTTTCAAAAAGATGTTCCTGTACATGGTTACGAGGATTTAAGACCTTATGTTGAGAGACATGAGTCAGGGGAACAGAATGTTCTTTTTCCAGGAAAACCGATGTTTTATGCAACAACAAGCGGAACCACATCTTTGCCCAAAAGAATTCCCATAACCAGAAAGTATCATGATGAGTGCTATAATGGCCTCTCAAATTTGTGGCTTTCAAGTATGTTTTCGGAAAATCCGGCTTTTATGAATGGATATGATATCAGCATGGTAGGCAAGGCTGTTGAAGGCTATACAGAAGATGGCACGTCTTATGGATCTTTTTCCGGTCATATGAATAGTTATATGCCTGATTTTATAAAAAAATTTAGAGTGATTCCATTTGAAATCCACGATATTGATCATTATCCGTCAAAGTATTATGGGATAATGCGAATGGCAATGGAGGTTCAGATTGCATGGATAGTTGCTGCAAATCCAAGTACTTTACTTGAACTTCATAAGTATGGAATGAGCTTTTTTGAAGATATTATCAGAGATATTCATGATGGAACTTTAAAAAGTGATTTACAGATCAATGTTGAGATTAGAAGGGCGATTACTGCCCGATTGAAACCAAACCCAAAACGGGCGAAGATTTTACAATCACTTTGGGATAGAGGCTCCGGGACCTTGTTGCCAAAGGATTATTGGCCAAATTTAAAGGTTATAAATACCTGGAAAAGTGGGAATGCCGGTTTGTATCTGAGACAGGCAAAAGAGTGGTACCCTGAAACAACTGCCATCAGGGAGTTTGGTTATATTGCGACAGAGGCCCGGGCCGGGATAGTTTTGAAAAATGATCAGGACACCAGTATCCTGGCATGTCATCTTATTTTTTTTGAATTTGTACATAAATCAGAACTCGGGAGTGAGTCACCCAAATATCTTCTTGCAAATGAGCTGGATGAGAATGAAGAGTATGGAATTTACATAACAACCTCTAGTGGACTTTATCGTTATGATATGAATGATATTGTAAGGGTTGAGGGGTTTTATAATTCGTTTCCTATGGTACGATTTGTTCAAAAAGGAGCGGGGGCAACCAGTCTTACCGGTGAAAAACTCTATGAGGCACAATATCTTGAAGCGGTTAAAAAAGGTTGTGAAAAGTATTCTATCGGGTTGGGCTTTCACATTGGTTTCGCCAATATGGAAATTTCCGGTTATGAGTGCTTTCTTGAGTCAGACAGGAGACTTACTGATGGAGAAATCATTGATTTATCAGATTTTGTCGATAATGAACTCCAGCTTGGCAACCCTGAATACAGGGCAAAAAGAGGGTCTAACCGCCTTAAAAAATTAAAAATAGTTCAGCTAAAAAATGGTGCTTTTAATGACTATAAATCAATGCGTATGGAAAAAGGTGACAGGGAGGGGCAGTTTAAAATTGTTCATTTGCAGCAAAACGACGAAAACCTTGCTCTTTTTCGTACATTGGCAGTTGAAAAAAGCGGTTAGAGTAATTGTCCAATATGAAACTTGAAAGTTAAAATACGTTTGAAGGAGATTAAATGAAATCTGAAAAATCAAATTCTAATAATGGTACTAATCTGAATAATGAACCAATTGCAATTTGCGGAATCGGGTGCAGGTTTCCAGGTGATGCAGATACTCCTCAATCCTTTTGGGAGATGTTGAAAAATAAAACAGACGCAATTGGCAGAGTTCCTGATGACAGGTGGGATGCGGATGCCCTGTATGATTCAAATTATAAAACCCGTGGAAAAATTCATGTTAAAGAGGGTGGGTTTATAAAAGATATTGACAAATTTGATGCGGGTTTCTTTTATATTTCTCCAGTTGAGGCTCAAAGTATGGATCCCGCTCACAGGCTATTGCTTGAACATACCTTTTTAGCTTTTGAAGATGCAAGAGAGGATATTAACAATCTTGAGGGTTCTAAAACCGGCGTGTTTGTGGGTACATCCTCTTCAGAATACGCAGGCATCATGCAGGGATATACCGAAAGAGCAAATATAAACTCTCATACAAATACAGGAAGTTCACCTGCAATAGCTGCAAACAGGCTTAGCTATGTTTTTAATTTGACCGGACCAAGTTTTGCTGTAGACACCGCATGTTCGTCAAGTCTTATTGCTGCACATCTGGCATGTCAAAGTATCTGGCAAAAAGAGTCAACCGCTGCAATTGTTGCCGGGGTTAATTTAATGTTGAAACCGGAGCTTCACATTGGTTTCAGTACTGCGGGATTTCTCTCTCCTGATGCCAGGTCTAAAGCTTTTGATGCAGGGGCAAACGGGTATGTAAGAAGCGAAGGGGTTGGAGTTCTTTTTCTTAAACCACTTTCAATGGCAATAAAAGATGGCAATAAAATTTACGCGACAATTATTGGAAGTGCCATTAACGAAGATGGAAGAACAGGAGGCATTGCACTTCCAAATCCGGATGCTCAGGTAGCGGTTATGAAAGATGCCTATAAAAATGCAGGTATCTCACCATCAATGATAACTTACGTTGAAGCACACGGAACAGGTACAGCTGCAGGTGATCCTCTTGAATGCAGCAGTATAGCAAGAGTGATTGGAGCTGACAGGGAAGATGAAGTTTTGATAGGTTCTGTAAAAAGTAACATTGGACATACTGAACTTGCATCAGGCAGCGCGGGACTTATTAAACTTGCACTGACACTAAAACATGGGATGGCCCCTCCAAACGTACATTTTAAGACACCAAATCCAAAAATTGATTTTAAAGGATGGCACCTTAAGGTACCAACACAATTAACACCGATAAGTAAAAAAAATAATTGTATTTATGGGGCTGTTAACTCTTTTGGGTTTGGGGGCTCTAATGCACATCTTGTTCTTAAATCTTATGATGAAATTGCTTCAGATAAAAAAGATAATGTTAAAGGGGAGTCAAGATTAAATGCTGTTCCTCTTGTTTTGTCTGCTCGCAGTGAAGGTGCATTAAAAGCTTTGGGAGTTAAATACAGTGAGCTTCTTAAAAACGGGGTTGACTTAAAAGAGGTTGCCGGCGGGGCTGCAACGGGAAGATCTCATCTGGAATTAAGAGCTTCAGTGAGTGCTGAAAATTCAAAAGAATTGATTGAAAGACTCGACTCTTTAAACAGAGGAGAAAAAGATCCTTTTATTGTTTCTGGAAGAGCTGAAACAGGTGGAGAGGGTAAGGTCGCTTTTGTTTTTTCAGGGCAGGGTCCTCAATGGTTTGCAATGGGCAGGGAGCTTCTTGAAAATGATCATTTGTTTAAAGAAATTGTGGAAGAGGTAGATAGTTATTTACAAGAGCTGGGTTGGCTAAAAGATGAAAACAGTACTCTTGTTAAAGAACTTGCAAAGAGTAACGAGCTTTCAAGGATAAATGAGACTCACATTGTACAGCCTGCACTTTTTGCTCTTCAGGTTGCACTTGCCAGAATGTGGATGCGTAACGGGGTTATGCCAGACATGGTAACAGGTCATTCAATTGGAGAGGTGGCTGCTGCCCATATAAGTGGAGCCTTAAGCTTAAAAGAGGCCACACGTGTAGTTTACTGGCGAAGTCGTTGTCAGACGTCAGCAAGCGGAACAGGTCAGATGCTTGCAATTCAAATGGGTAAAACAGAGGCTGAAGATTTGATTGGCAGTATTGATGGTAAAATTGATATTGCAGCAGTAAACGGTCCGTCGATGGTTGTTCTTGCGGGAAAAAGTAAAGAGCTTGAACAGGTTGCTTCTATCCTTAATACAAAAGGGACTTTTAACAGGTTTCTTGTGGTGGATGTTCCCTTTCACAGTTATCTCCTTGATGATGTTGCAACCCGCTTTAGAAAAGATGTACTGCCCCTTACAACAGGCAGGCTTGAAATACCTCTTTATTCAACAGTATACGGACGAACTATTGAAGCTGAAGAGGTGACTGTTGATTACTGGGCAAAAAATATTCGTCAGACAGTTCTTTTTTATCCAACGGTTTCGTTAATGGTTGAAGATGGTGCAAGGGCTTTTGTCGAGGTGAGCCCACATCCAATTTTGGCCCATGGTCTGCAGGCGGCCTTTGATCAGCAGGGTGTAAAAGGAGTGGTGGTTGAATCACTGAGGCGTAAAGAAAAAGAATCACTGACCATGGCTAATTCCCTTGGAAAACTTCACGTGGCCGGGGTTGAAGTTGACTGGAATAAATTATTTAAAGGTGTAGATTTAAAAGCTGTTGACCTTCCTTTTTATCCCTTTGAGAAAGAGCGATACTGGCTTGAATCAAGAGGGGCTTTAAAAGATCGGATGGCTACAAGGGTTCACCATCATTTAATAAAATCTACAGGGGCTGCAGACAATCCAAATGATATTATCTGGGATGTTGAACTGGATGTTCGAAACGCTCCATACTTAAGCGAGCACAAGGTTCAGGGACCTGTTGTTTTTCCTGGTGCCGGACACGTTGATCTTGCCATTGGGGCAGGCCGTGCATCTTTTGGTAAAGAGTTTTGTTTTGTTGAAGATGTGGAGTTTATTAAACCACTGTTTCTCCCTTCAGACGGTGCTCCAAATCAGGTTCAGATTCACATAGATTTAGATGAGGGAAACTTTACAATTTCAAGTCGGCCTGATGATGATTTTGCTGAATGGACAATTCATTCAAAAGGGCGAATAAATCATACAGGAGAGAGTTTTGTATCCACTCCTCAAAATCTTTTCGAACTCCGGTCGAGAATTAATGAAGAGGTTTCTCTTGAACCGCTTTATGAAATTCTCCATAAGGGAGGCTTAAGTCTCGGAGAAGTTTTTAGAGGTATAAAAGATTTAAAACGAAATGATAAAGAGGCTCTTGGACGTATTGACATTCACCCTTCTATTTTACCACTAATTGATCAGTTTAATATTCATCCCGTACTTCTTGATTCGTCTTTTCAGTCAGCTTTTGGAATCATTGAAGACAGAGAATCAATGGGAGTGTACATCCCAAAAAAAATTAACCGGGTTAAATTTTATTGTCGTCCTGACAGTGATCATATTTATGCCTATTCAAAAGCACAGAGCAACGATGACGACAAGCTTCTGGTAGACATTTGGATTTTTAATCCGGACGGTAAAATTATTGGAGAGGTTCAGGGGTTTTACGGTAAGTATCTTAAAGGGTCAAGAGGTGAAGTTGATGGTGAACTTGATAACATGTTTTATAAATATGCAGCTCACAAAAGTCAGAGACGAGACCAGATTCAAAATAGAAAGCCGGGTGATTTTTTTGAGAGCCTTACAACTGTGTGTAAAAAATTAAAGCACGAAGAGCAGGTTCTTAAACAGGATGAGCGATATGAGTCATTTTTTAAAAAACTGGGTCCTGCAATGGACACTCTTGCACTTGGTTATCTCGTACGAGCACTTGAACAGCTTGGAATGAATTTTATCCCTGGAGCAGCATATGCAAATGAAAATCTGGAGGAGCGCCTGGGAATCATACCTCGCCATAAAAAACTGTTTAAATCAATGACCGGACACTTGATTAAAAAAGGAATTCTTGAGGAGTTAAACGGGAGTTACATTGTAAAAAAAATCCCACAAGATAATAGTGTTGAAGAGACTATTTTAAGGAGAGAGCGCGACTTATTACCATTTGCAAGAGAACTTGATTTCTTTAGTGGAAGCGGACAATATCTGGCTCATGTAATTACCGGAAAAATGGATCCCTCGGAAGTTCTTTTTTCTAAAGAGAGAATAGATCAGCTAACTGACTATTATGCAAATGCCTATACAACATATAAGTATAATATTTTAACTAGAAAAGCTGTTGAAGCACTTGTTTCAAATTCAGAAAACAGACCACTAAGAATTTTAGAAATCGGGGCCGGTACAGGCGGGGTAACCGGGGCATTATTGCCGATACTTCCCCCGAAGCAGACCCAGTATATTTTTACTGATGTGTCACGTTATTTTAATGAACAGGCTATGATACGGTTTACAGATTTTCCTTTTGTGGAATTTGATGTGCTTGATATTGAACAGCCTCCGGAAAATCAGGGATATCTTTTAAATAGTTTTGATTTGGTTATTGCATCAAATGTAATTCACGCCACTAAGGATTTAGAAATAACTTTAAAAAATGTTCACTCGCTTCTGGCTAAAGACGGTGTGTTCACTCTTTTAGAGGTAACCGGTGTTCCAATGTATCTGGATCTCAGTTTTGGAATGACAGAAGGGTGGTGGAGGTTTGATGATAAATATCGAGACGGACACTGTACTTTGTCAAAAGAAAAATGGCACGAAGCCCTTACAGATGCAGGATTTGCAGAGGTGGTTGAATATTGTGATGTTGAAGAGTCTGATAAGGTTGCACAGTCAATTATTTTCGGGCGTGCAAAAGGGCCTGAATTTTTTAACGATCAAAATCATTCACAGACCAAGAATGTAGACAACCCTAATACCTGGCTTGTTTTAGGTGATTCATCCGGACTCTCTTCAAGGGTTTCAAATTTACTCAAAGCTGAAGGTTGTAAAGTAATCTCTCTGATTTCAGGATTGCATACAGAAGAAACTCCAGATGGAAACATTATGTTTAATACAGATGAAGCTGATCTGCTTAAAGATATTATTGCCGGGTTAAATTTTAAAGATAAGCCTCTGGGGCTGCTTCTAACTGATTCACTTGACGTTCCTTCTCTTGAGAGGGCAGGAGTTGGCGATCATAAAACAGCGATTGAACAAGTTCTATACAATGCAATTGTTGCTTCCCGTGCACTGTCCGGTATAAATCATAAAAGTCAGCTTGTTTGCGTTACCCGTGGATTGTACAGTAATGATGTTGCACTTCAATCTGCCCCATTATGGGGTCTTGCCCGTGTAATGATTAATGAGATGCCTGATATTGATATTCGTCTTGTTGATGTTGAAGACGACTCTGATGATTCAGCTCGTTTCCTGTGTGGTGAACTGATGATGCCCGTAAAACCTCCATACGAGCATGAGGTCTATTTTAAAAACGGCGAGAGATTTGTTAATCAGCTTGAAAGAGTTCCGCCTGACATAAGGCTAAAAACTGCTTCACAAACAGTGGATATAAAAGAGCGTGCAGTAAGCCTTGTTCCTTCTGAAACAGGCATTATTTCAAATGTTGCCTACATGCCTTTTAAAGAAAATAAAATTAATAATGATGAGGTAAGTATTGCTGTAAGCTATGCGGGGCTTAACTTCAGAGACGTGATGGTTGCTGGTGGTGCGTTAAATGAAGTTGCTATTATCGGAGGGTTGTTTGGTAATAAACCCGGACTTGAATGTGCCGGCACAGTTATAGAAACCGGAAGTGAAGTGTTAAATGTTAAACCAGGCGATAGGGTTATGGCAATTGCAGAGGGTTCAATTTCAGGTAAAGTGACGGCAAAAAATTCATTTGTCAGAAAAATCCCGGAAGGCCTTGATGAAAAATCTGGAGCTTCACTTTTAATGGCTGGCATATCTGCATATTACTCTTTAAAAATTCTTGCGGGATTAAAACAAAATGATCGAATCCTTATACATTCAGCTGCCGGAGGAGTTGGTCTTCTTGCAGTTCATATTTCTTTAGCCATTGGTGCCAGGGTATATGTAACAGCTTCAAAAGGAAAACATGAACTTCTTAGAAATTTAGGTATTGATCATATTTATGATTCAAGAACAACAGCTTATTTTGATGAAATAATGGCTGATACAAATGGTGCCGGAGTGGATGTTGTATTGAACTCTTTATCTGATTTACATATTACGAAGAGTTTAAAATTGTTGTCACCTATGGGAAGGTTTATTGAGCTTGGGAAAAAGGATCTTTACGATAATAAAAAGATAGGTATCAGAGTTCTTGCAGATAATATTTCATATTTCGCTGTTGATATAGACAGACTTCTTGTACAGGCCCCACAAAAAATGAGCATTATTATTGATGAGACCTTAAACTTTCTTGAGAAAAATGGATGGCCATTTTTACCTGTAAAAGAGTTTCCTTTTAGTGAGGCCGGAAAAGCATTGTCCTATATGGCAGGGGGGAGTCACACAGGTAAAGTTGTTTTGAAGTCCGGGGAGGTTTCAGTACGCCCATATGAAAAATTATTGCTCGATAGACACGGTATCTATCTTATTGCCGGAGGCACGAGAGGTTTTGGATTGGCTGTTGGTAAATTTCTTTCAGAAAGAGGCGCCGAACATCTGGCACTTGCATCAAGGAGCGGATTGTCAGGTGTTGCTGAAACAGCCGAAGTTGAATTCTTAAGACAAAAGGGTGTTAATGTAGAGCTGTTTAATGTTGATATTAGTGATGCAAAAGAGGTTGAAAAGATGATTGACAAAATTCATCTTGAAGCCCGTCCATTAAAAGGAATATTTCAATCCACTCTTGTTTTAGATGATGCAATGATCGATACAATGACAAAAGATCAACTGTGTCTACCACTTACTCCAAAGGTTGGAGGAACATGGAATCTTCATAAGATGACTGAAAAAATTAAACTTGACTACTTTGTATCTTTTTCATCAATCTCTTCAATTTACGGATTTCCGGGACAGGGAAATTATGCGGCTGCAAATCGATTTTTAGATGATTTTTCCCGCTATCGTAGAAATATGGGTCTGCCTGCAAATACAATAAACTGGGGAGCACTTGGTAATGTAGGATTTGTGGCAAGAGAACAGAAGGTACAGGATTTTCTGTCAGTTAACGGATGGGAAAGTATAAAACTTGAAGATGCATTATGGGCTCTTGAGCGAGTGATGCTTGAAGATCATGAACAGCTTGCCTTTTTTAATGCGGACTGGAAAAAGGTTGGGAGAACATTTCCAAACAGCGCTGACTCTGTTCGTTTTGCCCACCTTCACAAAGATGGTTCTGGAGCATATAGCAGGGGTGAGGAAGCTGATTTAAAAGTGAAGATGAAAAATGCATCCGAAGGGGAACAGCGGGTTTTAATCGATCAGATGCTTGGCCAGATTATGGAGGTAATTCTTGGTGTTAGCAGTGTTAAACTTGATTATGAGATGCCTATAAACAGAATGGGATTGGATTCACTTATGGCTAACCAGCTGCGTAGTGTCCTTACAAGCCAGACTGGAGTTGAATTTTCACTGATGCAGATAATGCAGGGACCGACCCTCCGTGGACTTTCGAATGAAATTTTAGAACGATTTGATAAAGATAATTCAAAGGACGAAACAGGTAAATTGATTTCTACTATAGATAAAAAATCAAATCCCCGATTACGTCTTTTTCTACTTCCTTATCTTGGGGCAGGAGCATCTGTTTTTGCAGATTGGAATCTTGGGGATGATGTTGAGTTGTGTCCAATACAACTTCCCGGGCGTGAAGAGCGTTACGATGAACCTCCTATTGAAGATGCAAATAAGATGATGATGGCAATGGCTGATGCAATGGAACCTCTGCTTGACCTACCTTTTGCAATATATGGTCACAGTTTTGGAGGAAATATTGCATTTAGTCTGGCCTCTTATTTACAGGCCAAAAAAAATAAAATAGCTATTCACATTTTTATTGGAGCCGCTGTTGCCCCTGGAGTGGATAATCCTCTTGAAAAAGAGTTTAATATTACAGATAAAAATGAAGCGCTAAATTTACCTGATAATATTCTACGCGAACTTTTAAGGCGTATTGGAACGTCGTCAGAAATTTTAGATGATCCAATTATTTTTGACAGATTAAAACCTGCATTAAAAGCTGACCTGGCAATAACAAAACAACGCCTATTTCCAGAAAATCATATGTTGAATTCACCAATTACTGCAATAGGAGGAGATCGTGATCATTTATATAGTATTGATCTTTTAAATAATTGGAAAAATCACACTAGTGATTTTACCCTCAGTGAAGTCAAAGGCAAGCATCTTTTTATCCACGACAAAACCTCTTTAAAAGAGCTTTTATCTCTTCTCAAAAAAACATTGTTATCTTAATAATTAAAATGTTATGAAATATTCAAACAAACACAATTTAGGATCACAATTTAGACAATTCCGGACGGAGGATAATTAGCTGATTTCACATCTCTTTTAGCCCCTGCAGTTTGTTTAATTTAAAATTTAGCTTCAAATTTAGCTTTAAACAGTCATTTATTTTTTGA